>JALYUO010000707.1 GCA_030853735.1 Chloroflexota bacterium | reverse complement strand
GTCATAGCCCGATCTCCTCGCCTACTATCCGACCTGCGCGGTGCGGGTAGGCTATCGCGGCCGGGAGGCCGCTCCCACAGCCCATGATCGTCCCAATCCAACGCATGAAGCCGAGAACACATCAGCCCTGCTATGTGGTCCATCGCCGGTTGGCAAAAAGCGCAAGGGTGTACTATAATTGCTGTATTGGACACAGCGAAAGGGTTCACCAACCAGATGCCCACCCGTTCACCTGCCACAACCGCCCACCCGCGCACGCCGATAGCGGCACCGAGTCGCCGGCGGCGGCTCAACATCCTGGGGGTGCGCGTGGACGACAGCCCATTGGAGGAGTCGGTGGCCCACTGCGCGCGGCTGTTGCGGCTGCCGCCGGGTGGCGCGGGCGGGCGGCTGCATCAGGTCACGACGGTCAACCCGGAGTTTGTGATGCAGGCGCGGCGCGATGGCGCGTTTCGTGCCGTAATCAACCGCAGCGATCTGGCGACTCCCGACGGGGCAGGCATTATGCTGGCGGCACGGCTGCTGGGCGGGCCGTTACGTGGCCGCACGACGGGCGTGGCGCTGACCGAGCGGTTGGCGGCGCTGGCGGCGGCCGAGGGCCACCGGCTGTTTTTGCTGGGCGCGGCACCAGGCGTGGCGGCGGAGGCCGGGCGGCTGTGGGCGGTTCGCTATCCAGGGCTACCCATCGCCGGGGCGTATCCCGGCTCGCCCGCCGAGAGTGAGCAGGAGGAGATTACCGCCCGCATCACGGCGGCGGGGGCGGATCTGCTGTTTGTCGCCTTCGGTGCGCCCGCGCAAGACCAGTGGATCGCACGCAACGCCGCCGCCCTGCCGACCGTGCGCCTAGCCTTGGGCGTAGGCGGCGTATTCGACTATCTGACCGGGCGCGTGCCGTTGGCTCCTCTGCGCTGGCGGCAACTAGGGCTGGAATGGCTCTATCGCCTCTATCAGCAGCCCTGGCGCTGGCGGCGAATGCTGGCCCTGCCCACGTTCGTTCTCGCCGTGCTGGGCCAACGGTACGGAATGCGGAATGCGGAATAACGATGGAGTTCGGCGTTCTGACAGGTGATAACCGACGACTGGCGACTGACGACTGACGACTGACGACTGACGACTAGAAAAAGGGTGGGATGAGCGATTTGACTGAGGGACAGGCGGGGCTGCCGCCCGGCGCGACCGGCGTGGTGCGTGTGCCGGTGGCCGACTTGCGGGCCGCGCCACGCGGGGAGGCCGAACTGATCAACCAGGCGCTGCTGGGTACGCCGGTGACGGTGCTGGACCTCGGCACCGCCGCAGTGGCGGGTTGGGCGCGTGTGCGCTTGCCCGATTACGAGGGTTGGCTGGCGACGGCGGCTATCGGCACCGCCGCCGGCATAGACCCGACCGCCCGACAGATTTGCGTGGCCGCGCGCAGCACCGCCCTGACCGTGCTAGATACGGACGATCTGCCGACCGGCAAACCCCTGACCGTGTACGCCGGCACGCGGCTGGTGTTAGCGCCCGACGCGGCGGTGAGCGGCATGGAAGGCTGGGTGCTGGTCACGCTGCCCGACGGCAGCGACGCGCTGGCCGACCCGGCGGCGCTGGCCCCGCTTGAGCCGGATGCCTGTGGGTCGGCGGCGGCGGTGATCGAGACCGCGCAGGCGTTCCTGGGGGTGCCCTACCTGTGGGGCGGGCTGACTGAGCGCGGCATTGACTGCTCCGGTCTCCTACAGATCGCCTACCGGGTCCACGGCTACGATCTGCCGCGCGATGCCGACCAGCAGTTGCAGGCCATCCCCACGGTGGTGGCCGGCACGGATTGGCAGCCCGGCGACCTGATCTTTTATGGGTACGCGCCGGACCGGGTGATCCATGTGATGCTGGCCCTCGGCGCGGGGCGCGTGATCCATGCCAAAGGGGATCAGCAGGTCATGGTGCAAAGCATGGACCCCGCGCAGCCCGACTATCACGCCCGACGCGACAGCTATCTGGGCGCGCGCCGGGTGATCGCCCCGCCGGAGGGCCGCCCGCATGAGCAGTAACATCCGGCAGCTGGACCCCTCCCCCGGCGACGCGCCCTACTACTGCGCCAACCACCCCAGTGTGCCGACCTTTCTGCGCTGCGCCCGTTGCGACAAGCCGATCTGCGCCCGTTGCCGCGTGTCCACTCCGGTCGGCTATCGCTGCTACGAGTGCGCCGGGCTGACCGTGCTGCCCACCTATGCCGTCAGCAGCACCTATTACAGCCGGGCCGCCCTGTTCGGCTTCGGTGTGGCGACGGCTATCGGCATCCTATGGGCCATCTTGCCCGGCTTCGAGTTCTGGGCGGCGCTGACGCTGGGTTTGGCCGTGGGCGAGGCGGTGGGCGCGGCAGCCAACCAGAAGCGCGGCCCCGGCCTGCAAGCGGTGGGCGTGGCGGCGGTGATCTGGGGCATCGTGGTCAGCCGCCTCGCGCTGGCGGTGCTGTTGCTGCAACCGACCCTCGCCACATTCATCGTGGGCCTGCCCAGCAATCAGAGTTCGGGGCTACTAGAAGCAGGGTTGGCGAGTTCGCAGCACACGGTGCCGGGGCTGTTCCTGGCCCTGCTGACCGCCCCGGTGCAAGGCACGCCCGATGTGGTCGGGCTGCTGTTCCTGCTGCTGGCCGTGGGCCTCGTGTATATCCGGTTGCGCTGACCGATGGCCCGTCTGCGCGACCTGCTGCCCCGCTTCCACGGCAAACGGATCGTCGTGTTGGGCGACCTGTTTCTCGACGAATACATCCTCGGCACGCCCAGCCGCGTGTCGCGCGAAGCGCCGGTGCTGGTGTTGGAGTTCGCCCGGCGCGTCGTTCTGCCCGGCGGCGGCACGGCCCCGGCCTGCAACATCCAGGCGCTGGGCGGTCAGGCCGTGCAGGTCGGCGTGATCGGCGCGGACACGACCGGCGACGAACTGCGCGCCGCGCTGGCTACGCGCGGAGTCGATACCGCCGGGCTGGTGGTCGATTCCAGCCGCCCGACCATCCTCAAATCGCGCATCGTGGCCGAAGGACCGGCGCGCTTGCAACAGCAGATCGCCCGTGTGGACACGATAGATCGTCGCCCGGTAGCCGGCGCGGTCGAAGCGGCGATCATCGCCACGCTGGAACGCGAGTTGCCGCAGGCCGACGCGCTGCTGATCAGCGACTACCGCAGCGGTACGATCACGCCCGCTGTGGTCAGCGCTGCCCGCCGCTTGGCCGATGCGCTGGGCCTGCTGACCACGGTGGACGCGCAAGGCGATTTTGCCAAATTTGCCGGGGTGACGATCTTTCGCTGCAACGACCGCGAGGCCGAGGCCGCGCTGGGCGTGCCGTTGCGCGGCGAGGCCGATTTTCCGCCGGGCCTGCGTCGCTTGCGCGCCGATCTGGGCACGCAAGGCGTAGTCGTCACGCGCGGTGGCGACGGGGTCTCGATCTTGGACGCAACCGACACCTATCACCACATCCCGGTGACCAACACCGCCGAAGTGTTCGACGTGACCGGCGCAGGCGACACGGTGATCGCCGTCCTCACCCTAGCCCTGACCGCCGGGGCCAATCTGCTGGATGCCGCTCGCCTCGCCAACTACGGCGCAGGCATCGTGGTGCAGAAAGTGGGCAACGCCACCCTGCGCCCCGACGACCTCGCCGCCCGCCTCGCGGACGCGGACGACAAGTGTTGAGTGTTGAGTGTTGAGTGTTGAGTGTTGAGTTAAAAGGATCAGTGGAGATCAAGAGGGT
>JALYUO010000673.1 GCA_030853735.1 Chloroflexota bacterium | reverse complement strand
ACTACTATGGCGGCGTGTATGCGCTGGCCTGTCGCGGCGTGATCAGCGGCTATAGCGACGGCACCTTCCAGCCGTTCAACCTGACCACGCGCGCCCAGATGACCAAGATCGTCACACTGGCCTTCGGTCTGGCGGCGGCCACGCCCCCGGTGGGTGGCACCTTCGCCGATGTGCCCCGCAGCAACGTCTTCTACGGCTTGATCGAGACGGCGGCAGCGCACGGGCTGGTCAGCGGTTATGGCTGCGGCGGCAGCAATCCGCAAACGGGCAGCGCCGAACCCTGCGACGCGGCGCAGCGGCCCTACTTCCGTCCGGCGAACCCCGTCACGCGCGGCCAGTTAGCGAAGATCGTGGTGCTGGGCGCGGGCTGGCCGCTGCACCCCCCGGCCACGCCGAGTTTCCGCGATGTAGACACCGGCAACGTCTTCTATCCCTTTGTCGAGACCGCTGTCGGGCACGGCGTGGTCAGCGGCTACAGCGACGGCACATTCCAGCCCAGTGCGAACGCTTTCCGCGGGCAGATCGCCAAGATCGTGGGGCTGGCGATCCTGCCGGCTGGGCGCGGTAGTGCGCCGGCGCTCGTGGCCCGGCGCTAACCGCGTTCGCCGACAGGTTGCCCCACCAAGCCGCAAAGAACACTAAGAAATTAGTGGGGTTGTCGTCCCTGGTACTCACGATAACGCGCAACAAACCCATAAAACTTTGCGTTCTTTGCGTCTTTGTGGTGAGCAAAATTGTTGAGGTACACGGCAAGGGCCGGTCTTGCGCCCGCTGGGAGGGCGGCGTATAATAAACCCGGTGCCTAGCCGGGACGAACCGGTTTCAGCGCGTGAAATCAAAACGCCTTTTCATACGTATAATCTATAGAAAGATTGTGTAAAAGCACACAATCTAGGTAAGGGCCACAGGTGGCGGCGACGGCGAACGCAGCGCGCTAGGGCCGAGAAAAGGCAGAGGTGACCAGTGAGTCAATCGGTGATGCCGGAGCCGGTCCAATTGTTTGGGCCGCCGGCGGGTAGCGCAGACAAGGACCGCATCGTGTTGCCCTATTGCGCCGATCCCTATAGCTACAAGCGCCGCCGCACGCGCGAGGTGATGGTCGGGTCGGTGGGTGTGGGCGGCGACAACCCCATCCGCATCCAATCCATGACCACCACGCTGACCAAAGACGTGCAGGCCACCTTTGAGCAATCGCTGCGCCTGATCGATCTGGGCTGCGAAATCGTGCGCCTCACCACGCCCACCACCGCCGACGCAAAGGCGCTGGGCGAAGTCAAAGCCCGCCTGCTGGCGCGCGGTCTCACCACGCCGCTGGTCGCCGACATCCACTTCAACCCCAACGCCGCTATGGAAGCCGCGCTATGGGCCGACAAAGTCCGCATCAACCCCGGCAACTTCGCCGATGCCAAGCTGTTCAAGGTGCAAGAATACACCGACGGCGACTATGGCGATGAACTGGTGCGTATTGAAGAAAAGTTCGCCCCGGTCATCCTGCGCTGCAAAGAGCGCGGGGTCGCCATGCGGATCGGCACCAACCACGGCTCGCTCTCCGACCGCATCATGAACCGCTTCGGCGACACCCCACGCGGCATGGTCGAAAGCGCGCTGGAGTTTATCCGCATCTGCGAAAAATACGCATACTACAGCATCATCGTCTCGATGAAGGCCAGCAACCCCAAAGTCATGATCCAGGCGTATCGCCTGCTGGCCGCGCACATGGCCGCCGAAGGCATGGAATATCCCTTCCACCTGGGCGTGACCGAAGCCGGCAACGGCGAAGACGGGCGCATCAAAAGCGCCCTCGGCATCGGCTCGTTGCTCGAAGACGGCCTGGGCGACACCATCCGCGTTTCGCTGACCGAAGACCCGGAGTTTGAGATCCCCGTCGCCTATGCCCTGGCCGACCGCTACACCCCGCGCAAGCACCGCCCGACTATCGGCGATGGGCGGCTCTGGCCGGTGGGCGGGGCCGCGCCGCCGGCCACCACGGCGGAGGAAGCGGCCGCCGACAACGCGCCCGCGCTGCCCGATGG
>JALYUO010000668.1 GCA_030853735.1 Chloroflexota bacterium | reverse complement strand
GTCATAGGCGATGTCGCGGTCCGTAACGACGTGTGTGTGCATTCGTCCTCACTGTCGGGGGACACAGCCCCCTCCTACACAGAAAAACCTCTCGTATTTCACCGTGCTTTGCGGCTCTTCGCGGTCTTTTGCGGACTAAAACCCTGTCTTCGCGGCCCTTCGCGGCCCTTCGCGGATCAAAAGCGTCACACCCAGCGGCGGCGGCCCCAGATGATGACGTGCAGTTGCGGCAAGACGCGCACCGCGTATTGATCCCAGAAGGGGTCGCGCACCCGCTCGGCCAGGGCTGCCAGCGCGGCGGGATAGTCGGGCGTAGCCGTGTCGCCTTCGGGCTGCAAGACGATGGGCAGGCGGCGGGCGGCGAAATCAGGGTAGCGCAGCAGCAGGTCGCGCAGCTTGGCTTCGTCGGCATCATCGCGCAGCACAAACTTCCACTGCTGGCCGGCAGGCGGCACGGCAGCCAGGAACTGCTCAATGATCGGGTAGCGCAGATAGTTTTCGTGCGCGCTGGGCAGCTTGGGCGATAGGCTCCACAGGTCGATCAACGGCACCACGCTTGCCGGGAAGATCGTGGTATTCGTCTCCACGGTTAGATGCCGGTCATCCGCCTTCAACAACGCCGCCAGGGTCGGCAAGTCGCGTTGCAGCGTCGGCTCGCCACCCGTCAGCACCACATGGCGTGCCCCCAGCACCGCGATTTGATCAGCGACTTGTTGCGGGGTCAGCGCGTCCCAGGTGCCGCCGTGCTGCACGCTCCACGAATATTTCGTGTCGCACCACGAGCAACGCAAATTGCAGGCGAAAAAGCGCACAAACGTCGTTGGCACCCCCATCAGCAGACCCTCGCCCTGCACCGAGCGATAGATTTCCATCACATTCACGGCGCGGCCTCCCGGTCAGCGGCGGTGACTTCCACATAGCCGCTCTCCGTCTCCCACAGGCGCACGCGATAAAGCAGCGCGGCCGGTAGCCCAGCAGCCAGCAGCGTCTCCCAGATCCAGTGGGCCAGATTTTCGGCGGTGGTCCGCACGGGGAGAATGGTATTCAGATCGTAGTGGTCCAGCCGCGCAATCACCGCCGCACGCACCAGCGCCGCCAGATCGCCGAAATCCAGCACCATGCCGTCGTCCGACGCGCCGGGCGTGGCCTGGATCGGCCCGCGCACCGCCACTTCCAGCCGATACGAGTGCCCGTGCGGGCGGGCGCATTGGCCGCTGTGCCCCGGCAGGTGGTGCGCCGCCTCGAAGCGGAACACTTTGGTCAGCACGGCGTAGCGCATCAGCCGATCTCCGCGTAGGGCCGGCAGCCGGTCCAGTCCAGGGCCACCGCATAGGGGATCGGATCGCGCACGCCCACCTCGCGGAAAGCAGCCACGCGCAACTGGCAGGCATCGCAGCGCCCACAGGCCACCGTCGCACCCACATAGCACGTCCACGTCAACGGGATCGGCGCGCCGAGCGCCAGTGCCCGGCGCACAATCGCCGCTTTGCCGTCGCTGATCAGCGGGCGCACGATAGTGAAATCGCGCAACGTTGCCAAGCGCAACGCGGTTTCGGTCGCCAGCAAAAACTCGTCGCGGCAGTCGGGATAGTTCGCGCCGTCGGCCGCGTTCCAGCCGCCGATCAACTGCGTGGCATCGCCCAGCAGCGCGTGGGCGGCGGCATAGGCCAGCAGGATCATGTTGCGATTGGGCACATAGGTCGGCGCAATGGTTTCCGTCAGCCCCGCCAGATCGCGGCCTTGTGGGATCGTGCCGCCGCCGGTCAGCCGCGACCCGCGAATCGGCGCGAGTTCCACGATCTGGTGCGGCACGCCGTAATGCGCGGCAATGGCTGCCGCCGACGCTAACTCGCGCTCATGGCGTTGCCCATAATGGAACGACAGCGCCGCCCGGATCGCATAGCCCTCCGCCTGCGCCCACGCCAGCGCCGTCACCGAGTCCAACCCCCCACTTAGTAAGATAATCGCCGGTTCGTCTTTCACCGTCTCCTGTCCCTCCCCACAATTGCGTACCTATAATAGTACCACGTCCACGCCTACGGCGACAAGGCCGTTTGCTCAACAGGATGCGGCTCAGAGTTTTGCGGAAGGGTTTTAGATAGTTGCTGATCGCCCAATAACGAAGCTGCGATCACAATCCACAACCACAACCCACAACCACAACTACGCAACCCTGCAAAATCTCCGTGTCTCCGTGTCTCCGTGTTGAACAAAACGCCTAATTGACATGGCGGCGCAGGGCTTGGTATAGTTAGCGCGAACGCCCGGCGGCAGAAACTTTCGCCCGGTGCGGTGCGTTATCTGTGTAGAGAGCTTTTGGCGAAGGCTGTAATTTTTCAGTGTGATCAGGCAGTGGTAGGAGTGAAACAGGCATGGAAATCAAATTGGCGCACGAGATGGGGATGTGCTTTGGGGTCAAGATGACGCTGGACCAGATCGCTGAGGCGGGCAAGACCCATGCGCGCATTGACACACTGGGCACGTTGGTCCACAACCCGCAACTGGTGGACCGCCTTAGCACGCAGGGCGTGTTGGTCAAAGACGGGCTGGAGAATGTGGTCGCGCCGACGGTGGCTATCACCGCGCACGGAGCCGCACCTGACGTGGCCGCGCGCGCGCAGGCCGACGGGCGCACCGTCGTAGACACCACCTGCCCGCTGGTCACCCGCGTGCAACTGACCGCCAAGCGCGAGGCCGACGACGGCTCCTGGGTGATCGTGTATGGTGACAGCTTTCACCCGGAGACCAAAGGCATCCTGGGCTGGGCCAACTCAACGCTCGACGGCACCGTGCCGGCCACGCCCGGCAGCCTGTTCGCCCGCAAGCCGCCCAAAAACGCCCGCCATGCCCTCAGCGCCCGTTCGGTCGCTGATATTGATGCGGCCCTGGCTGCCGCCGGCACTCCCGGCGCAAAGATCACGCGCATCGCGGTGCTGTCGCAGACGACGATGAACGTGGCGTGGTTCAAGCAATTTGCGCTCGATGTGGTGGGTCGCTTTCTGGAGTTCGGCACCGAAGTCCACATCCACAACACGATCTGCCTGCCCACCGCCAAGCGTCAGCCCGCCGCCGAAGCCCTGGCTCAGGAAGTGGACATGGTGATCGCAGTCGGTGGCTACGAGAGCGCCAACACCCGCCACCTAGCCGAACTCGCCGCGCATTACTGCCCCAGCCATCACATCGAACGGGTCGAAGAACTCGACCCCGCCTGGTTCCAGGGTGTGCAAAAGGTCGGCGTGACCGCCGGAGCCAGCACCCCCGACTGGGTGATCCAGGAAGTGATCGCCGGCATCAAGGTGATTGACGCGCGGATGCAGGCGGCGGAAGCGCTGCCTGTCTAATAGACTGGCGCTGCGTCGGCTACATTGTTGCCACTGTAAAGCGTAAAACGTAAAACGTAATATGCGTCTCTAACGCACTGGTTGTACAACTACAATCAACGATCACGTTTTACGCTTTACGTTTTACGCGCCTAGTGAACCTCGCCCGTGCCGCCGCCGGAACCGTGCTGGGCGACATGGCCGGTGCCACTGCCCATGCTGCTGGTGGCCCCCGTCCCGGTGCCGCCGGTCGGTACGCTATCTTCGCTATCCGTGGCATAGCTACCGGCGGTGCTGCTTTGGCTGCTGCCGGCGGCGCTGCTCCCGTGACCACCCTCCGGGTCTTGCCCGAACCAATCCCACACGGCTTGGCCCTGCTCCGCCGCCCAGCCGTAGCTCTCGGTCAGCGTGTTCCACGCCTGATGATCACCTTCGTTGAATTGGCGCTCCAGTTCATCCAGTTGAGTCGTGCTGAGATCCGTTAAGACCGACGGGCGCTGCCCGCCCCCTTGACTTGCATTGTTGCGCTGCATAGTACGATTCTCCTTCTGCTGCCGGGCTAAACGGCGGGGACCGGTCTGTGCCTATAGCCACAGCGACAGAACACAGCCCATCCGCCGGTTTATGCTATAGTCATTCAGCTAATGATCTAGAGATTAAAAAAGAGGAGTTTGCACCCCCAGGTGTGAACGACGCGCCGCCCTCGGAGTTCGCACCTGGGGGTGCAAACTCCTCAGTTGGTGGGGCCATTCGCTGCTCCAGATCATTAGCTGAATGACTATATTATCAGTGCGCGGTGATCGGCTAGGGATCGCGGCGTATGATACACGGTTACTGGTGCATAAGCTATGCCATGACACCGAAAGGGGTTGTGTTTTGTGGGCGGTCGCAGTATTATACGGGCTAAGGAACCCGGTGAGATGCACTTGCCGCGTGGGTTCAATTGAGTGGGTGCAATGCAGCACCTATCTAGTACAGGAGGGTTCGAGATGATCAACGCACGATTACCGTACACCAGATGGCGGGTGGGCCTGACGTTTCTATTGGCGTTGCCGGCGCTGACGATTGGCTTGTGGACCCCGGCCCAGGCGGCCCCGTGGGCCACGCCGCCGGCTCCCGCCACCGCCGGCTCCCTGGCCACGCCGGAGACACCAGGCACGATCTATTACGGCGCGACCCCCGCCGGCGGCGGCACAAGCAAGCCCGTGCTGCTGTTTGTCCACGGCAAAAGCGGGCAGGCATCCGATTGGTGGACCGACACGCGCTATCACGGCCACAACGATATGTATGACTATGCCTACAACTACGGCTATCGGACCGCTTTCGTAGATGTGGACGGCGCAGGTTCGATGTGGACCAACGGCCAGACGCTGCGGGGCGAGATTGACAGCATCGCCGCGCACTATGGCGTGTCGTCGCTGAACGTGGTGGCACACAGCAAGGGCGGCATAGACAGCCAAGCGGCTATCGTCCATTACGGGGCCGCGCCGCGCGTGCAGAAGCTGTTCACCCTCAGCACGCCGCACTGGGGATCGCCGACCGCCGACTTGGCCTACAGTAGCTGGACCTGGTGGATCGCCGCGATTCTGGGCGAACGCAATGATGCCGCCTATTCGCTGCAAACCGGCTACATGAGTTGGTTCCGCTCGATCACCGACCCCCGACCCGAAAATAACAACACACGCTACTACACCAGTGCCGGCACTTCCTGGGGACCGACCTTCTCGGCCCTGTGGTTTGGCGGCAGCTATCTCAGCTTCTACGGCTCCAACGACGGCCTAGTGCCGGTGACGTATGCCTACAACCCGCGCGCCACTCATGTCTTCACGCGCAACTTGGATCACGATAGCATCCGCATCGGCAGCAATGTGTTTCCCACGGTGGATACTTACGTCAATTCGCTCTGGCGCACTGGGGCCGAAACCCCTACCGACAGTCCGATGGACGCGCAAAACCCGGCGACCCAAGTCACCGGCAGCAACATCTTGCGCGGGGGGCCGATCCCCGCCGCCGGCAGCGCGCCGACCACGGTCCGCGATAGCATCCTGATCGAGCCGGCCGCCCAGCAGGTGACGCTGGACTTGTTGAGCAACACGCCGGATCTGGCCCTCAGCTGGACGGCTCCCAACGGACAGACTTATGGGGCCAAACCCGCAGCGACACAGGATGAAATGTTCAACGGCGCGTACCACTACGCCGTCACCGTTGCGGCTCCGGCGGCAGGCAACTGGCAAATGCGCGCGACCCACGCCGGAAAAGACGCTGCGGCGTATCTGCTGGTGGCCGCCGTGCAAAGCCCGCTCACGGTGCAATTAACCCGCGACCCCGCCCTGACCTTCGCGCCCGGCAGCGCCCTGCCGATCCAGGTGCGGGTCAGCGACGCGCAGGGGCGGACGGTTACGGCGCTGCAAGTCAGCGGCGATGTGACGCTCGATGGCGCGGGCACCCCCAGCCACTTCACTGCCCAGGCCACTGGTAACGGCTTGGCGCAACGCCTGACCCTGCCCAACGCGACCGGCGTGGCGAACCTCTCGCTCACCGTTACCGGCCGGTTAGCCGACGGCAGCCGCTTCGAGCGCCAGATCGCCACCTCGGTGCCGGTCGTCGCCAAAGGCGCGCAGCTCTCGACGCGCTAATCCGCACCGACCGTAAAACGAGGCCAGGGGAGTGCGCTCCTCTGGCCTTTTCTCCCTCGCTTGTCCAACAACAATCTGCTAAATGTAGTCGCGCACGACTGTGCGCCCGTGGCGGCAGGCACTGTAGGGGCGCTGCTTGCTGCGCCCGTGGCGGCAGGCACTGTAGGGGCGCTGCTTGCTGCGCCCGTGGCCGATTGTCGAACCCGTCGCTGGAGTCGCGATCTCCAACGGAATGGGCGCACAGATGCACGCGACTACGCCCCACCCGTGACGGGCGCGGCAAGCAGCGCCCCTACAGCGCCGCTGGTTGAAACAAAGCTGGGGAAAGTTAAACTCCACTAATGACGGGCACAGCAAGCAGCGCCCCTACAGCGCCGCTGATTGGAGTCGTCGTCTTAGCGCGCCAGCGCCGCCACGCGGTCGGCGGCGTGGTCGGGGTGCGGGCTTTCTTCGCTGATTTCGAGGGCCAGTTTGGCGTTCGGCGGGTCGAAGCGCACCGGCACGGGGTAGTTGCCGGTGAAACAGCCCTGGCAGAGCGTCGCACCGGTGCCGTTGTCTTTGCCCACGGCGGTGAACAGGCCGTCCAGGCTCAGATAGCCCAGGCTGTCCGCCCCAATATGGCGGCAAATCTCGGCCACGCTGAGACGGTGGGCGATCAGTTCTTCGCGGCGGGCGGTGTCCACGCCCAGATAGCAGGGGTGCATCATGGCCGGGCTGTGGATGCGGACATGGACTTCGCGCGCCCCGGCCCGCCGCAGCAGGTCCACAATCGGCTTGGTCGTGGTGCCGCGCACGATGCTATCGTCCACCACCACCACGCGCTGGCCGGCCAGCACTTCGGGCAACGGGTTGAACTTGAGGTCCACGCCGCGCGCCCGCATCGTCTGGTTCGGCTGGATAAAGGTGCGCCCAATATAGCGGTTTTTGACCAGCCCCTCCGTGTAGGGCAGGCCCGCCTGTTGCGCGAAGCCGATGGCCGCCGGAATGGCCGAGTCGGGCACGCCGATCACGATGTCGGCCTCAGCCGGATGTTCGATGGCGAGTTGGCGGCCCATGGCTTGGCGCACGATGTAGTTGGGCCGCCCGCCGATAGTGCTGTCGGGCCGCGCGAAATAGATATACTCGAACACACACAGCGCCTGCGCGTGGCCCGGCGCGGTCTCCCAGGCGGTCAGGCCGTCCGCGTCAATCTGCACGATTTCGCCGGCCAGCACCTCGCGTGCAAACTTCGCGCCCACCGTTTGCAGCGCGCACGACTCCGACGAGACCACCCACGACCCGCCGGCCAAGCGGCCCAGGCAGAGCGGGCGGATGCCGAACGGATCGCGCACCGCGTAGAGCGCGCGGGGGGTAAGCAGGGTCAGGCTGTAGGCTCCTTGCAGGCGCGGCATCAGCGTCCGCAGGCGTGTCACCCAATCGGGGCCGGGCGTGTGGGCCAGCGCGACGGCGATCACTTCGCTGTCGCTGGTGCCCTCAAAGGCGATGCCCTGCGCCGCCAATTCCGCTCGCAGTTCGAGCGCGTTGACAATGTTGCCGTTGTGGGCCAGGGCCAGCGGGCCAAGCTGCGGGTCGGTCACTTCAATCGGTTGGGCATTGCAGGCGCGGTTAGAGCCGGTGGTCGAGTAGCGCGTGTGCCCAATCGCGGCCCGCGAATCCGTGCCGCGCAAGGCGACCATGGCCGGCTCGTTAAACACCTGCGCCACGAGGCCCATGTCGCGGAACACGCGCAGTCCCCAGCCATCGGTGGTGGCGATGCCCGCGCTCTCTTGGCCGCGATGCTGCAAGGCATAGAGGCCGAAATAGGTGAGCCGCGCCACGTCTTCGCTGGGCGCATACACGCCAAACACACCGCAGGCTTCGTGCAGCCGGTCGTCCTCGCCAGAGGGCGTTATAAGCTGCGGGCTGGGCGTTCCTGCGGGGTCGCCACCAATGATCGTCATTCTATTCTCCAAACGGGTGAATCGGCTTCTAGCGCGTCCATCCCAAAGGTTTCGATGTGGAAGTGAATCGCTGATTTCACATCGGCAACGGCTTCTTCGTAGCTATCCCCTTCGCCGACGACCACCCCTTTTAGCCCTAACGGATAGGCCACATACCCGTCGGCGTGCTTCTCGATAACAATCTTAAACTGTCGCATCCCTGGCCTCTCTTTCAGGGGACACAGCCCCCTCCTACCGGTAGATACAGCCCGCGCAGGCGGGCTTCGTAGCTGTAGCCTCTCTTTCGGGGGACACAGCCCCCTCCTACACCTGACCCCAGCCCGCGCAGGCGGGCTTCGTAGCTGTAGCCGCGACTTTAGTCGCCGGTGCGTCTACCGTGTCGCCCAGTCTATGCGGCCAGCGCGCGCGCCAAGCCGTGCTGCCACGCATCCGCCGCCGCCGACAGCGCGACGTGCGCGATCACGGCGGTGCCCCGCCGCAGGGTGAGGGGGTCGCCACCCGTCGTACCCAGCACAATCAGAGCCACCCCCCCGGCGGCGGCGCGGGCGCGTAGATCCGCGAGTGATGCGGGCGCGCAGGCGACCACGATGCGCGACGGCGCTTCGTGGAATAGCAGGGCATCGGCGCGGCTAGGGTCGGGAGCCGTGGCGCACAGATCCAGGT
>JALYUO010000651.1 GCA_030853735.1 Chloroflexota bacterium | reverse complement strand
CTGCCCGGCTGCGCCCGCCGCTGGGCAGCGCCGCTGCCGGGCGCACGGGCGGCGCTGCAACCAGGCCGCTGTCCAGGCCGCGATCCATGCCCCCGCTCGCAGCATCCAGCGCCTTGAGTACCCCGATAGCCTGCTGACGATATTGCCCCTGGAGGGCCACATAATCGTCGCGGTTCAAGTTACCCAGGCGCTGGTCCCAATCCAGTTCGGTGAGGCCGGCTAACGCCGCCTCGCGCTGGTCCAGCAGGGCTTGCAGCGCCGGGGTCGGCGCAGGCGCAGGCGCACGGTCGACCTGGGCTACGGGAGGCCGGCGCAACGGGGCCAGCACGAAGATCAGGAGGGCCACCGCCCCCAGCACGCTCACCAGCATCACCATGACTGGTCGCCCTGGTAACGGGCCAACGCCGCGTCCAGCCGTCCTTCATACGGATCGCTGGGATCAGGAGCAACGGCGAGGGCCGCCGGCAACTCCGTCGCCGGTAGCCGGGTCAACGCTCCGCGCACCCTGGCAACCAATAGCGCCGCCCCGCCGACCACCGCCACGAATGCGCCGCCCCAGACCAGCAGGCTAAAGCCCTGTTGCGGCGGGTCAAGCAGAATCCCCTCGCCGTAACGGGTGACGAAATAGCGCAGAATCGTATCACGCGACTCGCCGGCCGCCAATTTACGGCGGATCAAGGCCCGCATTTCCCCGGCCAACGGTGCCGGCGAATCGGCAACCGACAAGTTCTCGCAGACGGGGCAGCGCAACGCGGTCCCGATATCGCGCGTCTGGCGGTCCAGATCCGCCGTCTGGGCGTATACGGTGGGTATGGCGAACGCCGGCCCCAGCCAGAGGAGCAGCAGCCCCAGCAGCAGGCGAGACTTACGCATCCGGCAAGGCTCCGGCCAGGGTCGGCACCGCTTGGCGCGCCGCGTAGGGTTGCCGCACCGCCACCGGCCACGCCGCGATCACCGTGCCGATCAGCAGCAATACACCGCCCGCCCAGACCAGCGCGACCAGCGGGTTGAGAAACACGCGGAAAGTCGCCGTCCCGCTGTCATCCCAGCCGGTCAGCAAGACATAGACATCTTCCAGCCAGGGCAACGTGGTGCCAATCGCCACGCCCGTCACCGGCTGCTGTTCCCAGCCGCTATAGACGCGGCGTTCGGTGTGCAGGGTCAGCGGCGTAGCGCCCTGCACCTCAAGCCCGGCCGTCGTGGCTTCCACCCCTGGTTCCCGGTAGCTCGTCAGGCCGGTATAGCGCAGCGTATAGCGGCCAATCGTCGTCTGTTCGCCGCGCCGCAGGGTTACATCGGCGGTTTGCTGGAAAAAGCTCGACCCAATGACCCCCAGCGCCAGGATGATAATGCCGAGATGGACGATATAGCCGCCGTAGCGCCGGCGGTTGGTCGTCACGAGGGAGGTGAGGGCACCGCCCCAGCCGGCGCCCGCCCGTCGCCGCACCCGCACCCCGCGCACAAACTCCAATCCAATCGCCCCCAGCACGAACGCACAGGCGGCAAACGCCAGCGCCGCGCCCGCGCGGTCCAGCCCGACCGCCACGAGCAGCGCCAGCCCCCCCACTGTCGCTGCCAACACCGGCAGACGAAAGTTGCGGATCAGACTGCCCCGCGAGGTGCGCCGCCACGCCAGCAAAGGGCCGATGCCCATCAAGACCAGCAGCGCCAAAAAGATCGGGCCATTGACTCCGCGATAAAACTGCGGCCCAATCGCCACTTTCACTCCGCGCACCGCTTCCGACAGCAGGGGAAACAGGGTACCCCAGAAGGTTGCGGCGGCCGCCGCCAGCAACAGCCAGTTATTCGCCAGGAAGCCGACTTCCCGCGCAGCCAGCGCATCAAACTGTCCCTCGGCGCGCAACGCCGGCAGGCGATAGATCAGCAACCCGCCGGACCCCAGCGTCAGTACCGCGACAAAGGCAAAAAAGTAGGGGCCAATCGCCGATTGGGCAAACGAATGCACCGACGAGATGACCCCACTGCGAACGACGAAGGTGCCGAAGGTCGCCAGCGCGAAGGTGCCGATTGCCAGGCCCAGGTTCCAGACCTTGAGCATCCCGCGCCGCTCTTGCACCATGATCGAGTGGAGCAGCGCCGTCGCGGTCAACCAGGGCAACAAGGCGGCGTTTTCGACCGGATCCCAGCCCCAATAGCCGCCCCAGCCGAGGACATGATAGGCCCACCACGCGCCCATCAGCAGCCCGGCCGCCTGGATCGCCCAGGCCAGCAGGGTCCAGCGGCGCACCGCCGTCAACCAGGTGCGGCTCAGGTCGCCCGTGACGAGGGCGGCCACGGCAAAGGCAAACGGCACGACAAAACTCATGTAGCCGGTGAGCAAGAGCGGCGGATGGATCCGCATCCCGACATCGAGCAGCAGCGGATTGAGGCCGCGCCCGTCATCGGGTGCCAGCGGCACACGGGCGAAGGGATTGACAACCAGCGCCAGCAGAAAGAGGAAAAACGCCTGCACGGCGAGCAGCGTCGCCGTGATCACCGGCAGCAGCGCGGGATAACGCGCGCGGCTGCGCCATAGCACCACGGCGGTCAGCAACGCCTGAGTCCAGGCCCAGAACAGTAAGGAGCCGGCCTGGCCGCCCCACAACGCGCTGATCAGCGCTAGGGGGTCCATTGTGCGGCTCGACGTTTCGGCGACGTAGCGCACTGTGAAGTCGTGCCCCAACAAGCCCACCCACAAGGCCAGCACGGCCACGCTGACCAGGGTCGCCACCGCTCCGACCCCGCGATAGGCGCTGGTCAATAAGGCCGGCACCTGCTGCCCCACGATGGCGGCGACCGCGCTGTAGACCGTGACCACGAGAGCCAGCAGCAGGGCGATGTAACCGACATCGGCGAAGGGGGTGATCATGGGCGGTTGGCTCCGCTTGGCGTGGGCACGGCGCTTTGGAAGCGCGAGGGGCATTTCGCCAGCAGGGTCTGTGCCTGGAACACGCCGCTCGTGTCACGGCGGCCTTCCACCACGACCTCGACCTGGGGACCGAAAATATCCGGCACTACGCCGTGATAGACGACCGGCAGCCGGTTGGCTCCATCGGCGATGGCGAATTGCAGCCCCGCCGGGCCGCCGCGCTCGACCGAGCCGGTGGCCACCAAGCCTGCCACGCGCACCGGCTCGGTATCTGCTGGGCGATGCTGGATCTCCGCGACGGTCTGATAATAGACGGTGCCTTGCGGCAGGCTGGCCCCCACCAAGTAGGCCAGCGCCGCCAGCACCAGCAGCCCCGCCGCCAACACGCGCATCTGCCCGCCGCGTCCGACCGGGCCGCTTGGCGGCCATACCACGTCAGTTTCCATGCGTGCCCTTCCTCAGTATAGATCCAACCGCCGCGCCGGCACAGCGGTTAGCGGCCCCCGCTGCTCCCCTCATACAGCAAGGTCAGCAGCACCCCCAGCGCGGTCGCCCCGACCGTCAACCCGAGGATCCAACGGGCGGGATCCCGCCACCCCGGCGGCAGCAGCCGTCCGGGTCTCTGGCCGGAGCGCGCCGTGATCAGCCACGCAATGGCCGCCACGCACGCGATCTTGATCCCTAACACCCCGATGTACACGCCATCCAAGCGGGTGTCGGTCAGGCGGTCCAGCAGCAGATAGACACCACTGGCCCCCAGCAGCCAAAAAGAGCGCCGGGCCCACGCCCGCCACGTCTGCTCGAACCCTGTCCAGGCGGCGGGGGCGGCCCCGGCGCGCAACAGCCGGCGCGCCAGCCCATATAACCCGCCGCCTCCGGCCCAGACGATCAGGCTGCCGATATGCACTAAGCGCAGCAGCAAGCGTAGGCCATCCGCCACACTCACGGCGCTGGCGCGAGGCCGACGAGCCGGTCCAACGCCGCCCGCGTGAGCGGCCCGATCCAGCGCCCGGTTAATCGCCCGTCCGCCGCCACCACGAACGTTTCCGGGATGCCGGTGATCCCATATTCCGCGCCCACCGTGCCCGCCGTATCGCGCCCGTTCGGATAGTCCAGGCCAAACTCGGTCATAAAGGCGCGCGCCGCCTCCGGCTCGTCCCAGAGATTAACTCCGACCACCGTGATCCCCTGCGGGCCGTAGTCCCGCGCCGCCTGCGCCAACAGCCCGGCCTCGGTGCGGCAGGGCGCGCACCAGGAGGCCCAAAAATTAATCACCACCCGCCGCCCCCGCTGATCGGCCAACTGCCAGGGCGTGCCGGCGGCATCGAACAGGGCCAAGCGGATGTTGGATGCCGGATAGGGGGTCAAGGAGCGGACGCTGCCCTGAGCATTGACTCCCACCCCACCCAGGCCCGTGGCCGGGCGTAGCAACCCCCAGGCCAGCAGCGCCAGTAGTCCCGCCACCGCCACAAGCCCCAAGCCACTGAGCGTCCACTGCGCCTTCAATCCAATACCCCGCGCCTCTAAACCATCCCGGTTATGATCTACTATCCAACTTTAATAATTCTACCACAGAAACGCGCTGAGTGTCTAGCCAATTCATCTGCTTACTGCGCCCCAACGCCCCTATCGTGCGGATTGATCGGAAATATTTAGGTGCCGCGCAAGAGGGGGGTTGGGGCGGGCGCTAGAAAAAGTTACGTCCGCCGCCCAGCAGGGTGCTCGTTAGTACACTCAACCCCAGCGCCCCGATCACGATGCTACCGACATACAGGGCCACCACCCGCCGCCCATACGCCGTGTACAGCCCGCGCAAGAGCGGCCAGTGGAGCAAGGGGGTGGCGAGGAAGAGCATGAGGACGGCCGCGAGCGACAGATCATAGGTTTGCAACGCACGGGCGAGGGGCAATTCCGTCCCTGCGGGGAAAGGCAGGGCGAAGGTCAACAACGCGACGGGGAGGACCGCCCAGGCACCTTGCGCCGCTACCCAGCCGACAATGCCACGTAGTGGCAACCAGGCCGTAATCAACCCCCCGCCGGCGGCGCTGATGAGCAGCGCGGTGCTGGTGTCATCTAGGAAACGCCCGGCATGGTGTCGCCACACGGTGAAAAACCGCTCCCCGCCCCGCAGCGCCGGGGCGGGAGAGGTCTGCTCCGGCGCGGGGCGACCGGGCCGGCCACTCTCCGGCAAGGCGAGGCGGCCGATGACGGCGGCCACCCCGGCGCAGAGCAGTAGGCCCAACCCCAGCCGCAAGATCCCCAACACGGGATGTAACGCGGCCGTCGCCAACAGCGCCAACGGCGTGACCGACCGCCCCAGGCTCTGCACCCACAACGTTGCGGGGATGCGGCGCGGGCCGGCCGCTGCCGCCGGCCGCCCACCCAGCACGCGCCATAGCAGCCAATTCACCGGGACGCTAGGCTGCGGGACCGCGGGGTCGTCGCCGCCGGCTTGGGCATAGCCCTGCGGATCCCGCCAAGCGATCCACGCACTCCAACCCGTCGTGACCGCGAGGGCCAGGACATAAGCCGGCAGCAGCCAAAAGAAATAGTCGCGTAATTTCAACGCGAGTACGGGCAGGTCAGGCAGCATGGGAATCCCTCGCACGAATCGCCGCTAACTACTATTGTCCATTCGTTGAAGATGGAGTATAATACGCAGGTTGGTCGTCTGTCAATCGGTCAGAGCTACCTGTCTCACGCTGGAGGATGATTCCGTAGCCATGTTCATGCGCCCAACAATAACGGCTCGCTACCTAAGCGGTCTGGTCATGATCGCTACTGCCCTTACCGGATGTGGCACCGCCCCCACCGCAAACCCGCCGCTGACGGTGGTGGCCCCAGCGTTAGTAACGACGGTAGCCATGCCCCCCCCGCAGCAAAGCCACCTGACTGTTACCAGTAGTCCGCTGCCTACGCTTGTCGCCACCGCGGCCGGCGCAGCAACCGCCACCAGGGAACCACCGGCCACGCTATAGTTTTCAAGATAAAGCTTCCGAAAAACAGATACCGCGTTGAGCAGACGTAAGTCTGGCGAATGCGGAAGCTTTATCTTGAAAACTATAGTAGGCCTAGAAACACGGAACGTGTAAATCTAGCAATGGCGCGAAAGTCGCCCTGTGAGCCAAATTGAGCTGCCAGGGAACCCTGCTTTCGTGCTCAACCAGACCTCGGCTTGCCCCTTGTTTTGCTCCC
>JALYUO010000641.1 GCA_030853735.1 Chloroflexota bacterium | reverse complement strand
GTCGGATCTGTTTGGGCGGCGGGCGGTATATGTGCTGGATGTGGCCTTGTTTGCGGTGGGATCGCTCCTGGTGGTAATCGCGCCCACCTTCGCGATTATGTTGGGCGGGCGGGCCATTCAGGGATTGGGCGCGGGCGGTATTTTCCCTGTAGCGAGCGCCGTGATTGGCGACACCTTTCCGCCGGAGAAGCGCGGTAGTGCGCTTGGTCTTATTGGCGCAGTCTTCGGCCTCGCCTTTATCATTGGCCCGCTGATCGGCGGCGTACTCCTGACTTTCAGTTGGCATTGGCTCTTCTTGATCAACCTGCCGATTGCCCTGGCGCTTATCGTCGCCAGCTTGCGTCTGCTGCCCACCACGCGCCCAGCCACCCGCAAGCCCTTCGATCTGGCGGGCATGATCGTGCTGGCCGGCCTGCTGGCAACGCTGACCTACGGGCTAAACCGCATTGATACGGCCAATTTATATGCTAGCCTGACCTCGGCCACGCTGTTGTCGTATGCGCTGGCGGTGCCGGTGCTACTGGCAATCTTCATCGCGCTGGAACGGCGCGCCCAGGATCCACTGATCCGCTTGGCGCTGTTCACGTCGCGCCAAGTCTCCCTGGCCCTGCTCTTTGCGTTCGGGGCGGGTCTAGGCGAAGCGTCTATGGTGTTTGTACCCAAGTGGCTTAAAAGCGCCTTCGGGGTCTCTGCCGCAACGGCGAGTTTCATGTTGCTACCGCTGGTTCTCGGCATGGCGGTCGGCTCACCGTTGGCCGGGCGGATGTTGGATCGCATAGGATCACGGATGGTGCTGCTGGGTGGCAATGCGTTATTGGCGGTAGGTATGTTTATCTGGGGCTTTTTAACGACCAATCTGACTTTTTTTTATGGCGGGGCAGTTTTCGTGGGCGCGGCGCTGGGTATCCTGCTCGGCGCGCCGTTGCGCTATATCATGCTCAATGAAGCGGCGACGGGCGAACGGGCCTCCGCGCAGGGCGCACTAACCCTCTTCACAAGTACCGGCCAGTTGTTGGGGGCGGCGCTAATCGGCGTAGTAATCACCGCCCAGAGCGGCGCTGTAGCCGGCTATGATAACGCCTATTTCCTAATCGGCATTCTGGCAGCGGTTCTCGCGCTGCTGGCACTGCTGCTCAAGCAGCGTGGCGCGGAAATGGCAGCGCAACGCAGCAGATCGACTGAAATTGGGCCGGCAGCTACCATTCCGCCCGTTGTGAACCACAGCTGATCGGCGTAGATGACTTTGCAGCGGCGCAGTCGAGTTTTACTGCGGGCATTTAGCGGGTTAAGGGCAGGGTGCGCCGAACAGTGCGCCTAGTACCGGCTCGGCGCAATGCAGCCAGGGGAACTCCCAGGCCGGATTGGTGGAGCCGGGGTTGCCCATCTGGTCGGGGTTGACTTGGAGATGGACGTGCGGGCCGCTGGAGAAGCCGGTGGAGCCGCTTTCGCCGAACGGCGCGCCGGCATCAAAGGTCGCGCCCTCTTGCACCCAATCGTTGAGCCGCTGAAAGTGACCGATCAAGATGTAATGCCCCGTTTCCACCGACTGGAACCAGACGTGATTGCCCCAACCCTTGCCGCAGCCCTGGTCGCCCTGCACACAATCCCGTTGCACTTCCGTGACGGTGCCGTTGACGGGCGCGTGGACGATGGTGCCCAGCCAAGCATCGAGATCCAAGCCGTAGTGCGGGCCGCCGTTGGGGTAGTGACCGAATTCGGAGGTAATGTGATATTGATGATCGAGCAGATTGGCGTGTTGCGGCAGCGGCGTGGTGGCCGCTGACATCGCCGGCGGACTACGCGTAGCGCCGCCCACCGGCACCACCTCGCCCGATGCGCGCACATGGTAAGCCGCGCCGGGCGGGATGGCATAGCGGGCGCGGTGCGGTCCGGCGTTGGCCTGCATCGCCCAATAAATAGCGAACACAAACAGGCAGAAGCCGACCAACCCCAGCAGGACAACGCGGTACATAGGTGTATGGAGAAAGTCGGCTAGGCCGCTGCGCCCGACTGGACGGTGCGAAGAGTACATTGGGGATCACCTATGTTTGTGTGAGCATTCAGGATGCGCTCCAGGTCGCCAGACAAGACCGGCAGCGGTTTGTTCGCCCATTATACCAGAACTTATGTTCTATAGCAACCAATATGACCCCCAATTTCAAGCCGATTCCGCAGTATCGGGCACCGTCTCGTCCGCCAACAGGCGCAGCACCGCCGCCGTCACCGCTGCATAAACCGGCTCCAGGTGCGGCAGGAAGGCGGTGGGTGGGGTCCAGAACGGCGGTGGGCCGAGTTGACGCAGGGCCGGGGCGGGTTGGGGCGGGGCGGTGATGGGAATGGACAACGTTGCGAGTGCCGATCCTGGGTGCCAGAATTGCGGTGTGGCGACCGACCTCTCCCCCAACCCCTCCCCTACGAAGGGAGGGGCGCTAGACGATTGCTCCCCCCGCCCCTCCCCCTTCAGGGGAGGGGCGCTAGACGACCTCTCCCCCCGCCCCTCCCCTAAAGGGGGAGGGGCGCTAGACGATTGCTCCCATAATTCCTCGGTGGAAGAAAGCAAAAAGCCAGACTCCCCCTTCCTTCGTAGGGAAGGGGGTTGGGGGGTTAGGTCCGCCCGCGCCACGGCCAGCGCCTGGGTGAAGCCGGCCCGATCCCGCCCGCGCAGCAAGGGCAGCAGCCACGGGTCCGACTCCAATGCGGCGGCCACCGCGTAAACCAGTGCGGCCACATGGCGGCAAGGCACCCGTTCGCCACAGGCACAGTCGGCGGCCAGATCAGCAGCGATGGGCAGTAGCGCCACCCCAGCGACGGTCAGGACCGGCGCAGCCCCCGGCGGCAACAGCCCAGCATCAAGCGCCGCCGCCAGCACCGGATCGCCCAGCAACGCGGTCGCCGCCGCCACCCACTCATCTTGGCGCAAGGGCCGCACCGCCAACTGCGGCGTATACGCCCCGCCCGCCGGATCACGCACCCCCGCCGTGGCC
>JALYUO010000622.1 GCA_030853735.1 Chloroflexota bacterium | reverse complement strand
CGGGCTTCGTAGCGGTAGCGGCGAGTTCCAGTCGCCCGTGCTCATTTCACCCTGCACCCCAACTCGGGTGCGCTTGACAGGCCCGCCGGGTTGGGCTACACTCAGGCTATGATCGTTGACTGCCATGCCCACGTCTTTCCCGCTGCGGTGCGGCAGGAGCGAGCACGGTTTCAGGCGCGCGATGCCTGGTTCGCTGACTTGTACGGCGCGCCGGAGCGCAAGTTGGCGCGGGCCGAAGACGTGCTGGCGGCGATGGATGCGGCGGGGGTGGATCGCACCGTGCTGCTGGGCTTCCCCTGGCGCGACCCGGCGATCTGCGCGCTGCACAATGATTATCTGATCGAGTGTGTGCAACGCTATCCTGACCGGGTGATCGGCTTCGCTATCGTGAATCCGGCGGCGGGCGTGGCGGCGGCGCAGGAGTTGGCGCGCAGCCTAGAGGCCGGGTTGCGCGGCTGCGGCGAGGTGGGGCCGGACGGCCAGGGTTTCCGGCTCGACAGCGCACACGATTTGGGGCCGCTGGCCGAGGTGCTAACAGCCTATGGTCGCCCGCTGCTGACGCATTGCAGCGAACCGCTGGGTCACGCCTATCCGGGCAAAGGCACGGTTTGGCCGCAACAAGTGGTCGCGGCGGCGAGCCACTTCCCCGATCTGCGGATCATCGCCGCGCACTGGGGCGGCGGGCTGCCGTTCTATGAATTGATGCCCGAAGTCGCGGCGGCGTTAGGCAACGTCTACTACGATAGCGCCGCCTCCACCTATCTCTACCGCTTCGACATCTTCCGCCAAGTGGTGGCGCTAGTGGGGGCGGCGCGGGTTTTATGGGGCACCGACTACCCGCTGCTCGGCCAAGCGCGCTTTCTGGCGCGGACGCGCGCGGCGGGCTTGGCTCCCGCCGACTTGGCCGCCGTGCTGGGCGGCAACGCGGCCCGCCTGTTGGGGCTAGACCCGCCCATCGGGGGCGGCTGACGAAGGATCGCTGTGGCGCTGCTCGGCCAACTCAATGAGTTTCATCTGCAACATATCATCGGCCTGCTCCAGGTGGAACGGCAGACCGGCGAATTGGCGCTGGAATGCGACGGGCAGCGCGTGTCGCTCTACTTCCACGAGGGCGCGATTGTCCATGCGGTAGCCGGCGCGCAAAGCGGCTATCCAGCGGCGTTGGTGCCGTTCGACTGGCAGCACGGCAAGTTCCACTTCGAGGGCTACGACCCGCCCATCGAACCGACCATCACCACGCCCAACGCGGCTATCGTCAGCGCGGGGCAGCGGCGCGCCGTCGAAGCCGTCGAAGTGCGCGCCTGCGTCCCCAGCCCCTATATGTTGGTACGCCTGATGCCGCAGGCCGAAGGCCAGGCCGGCAGCATCAATCTCAGCTTCGAGGATTGGCGCTTCCTGACCCTGGTGGACGGACGACACGATCTGCATACCATCGCCCGCAGCTTACGCAAAGACGATTTTGAGGTGCAGGTGCTGGCGACCCGCCTGATCAAAGCCGGTCTGATCGAGGCGCTAGATCGCCGGTTGACGATGATCCGCATGGTGGCAATGCCGACCACGCTGGATTTGCGGCCGCCGGCCAACCCGCAGACCGCGCTGATGGACGACATGGCGTTGGATATGCTCCGCAGCCGGGCCCGCAACCACCCGACTCCCGTGCGGGCCGAAGTCCTCAGCGCGACTAACCGGCTGGCGGTGGTCACGCTCGAAGGGCGACCCGACTTGGCTGATCGGCTGCTGCTCTCGCCGGTCGTGATGGCGCAGTTGGCCGTCGAACGCAACACCCTGCTGCATTTGCGCTTGTTGGACGAGTAGAACAAAGCAGCCCGGCGGATGTGCGACCTTTCTCCCCCTGCTTCGTTGTAGGATCAACGGAGGGTTGTATCCATGAACGCGCTGCTTTTTCTGCAAACGCCCATCCTGCCGCGCCGCCCCTTTGGGCAGTCGGCGGGGGTTGACACGGGCGTAGATCCGATGGCTTATGAATGGCTCCACTTGGGCGTGCGGGCGGCGCTCGACAGCAATCGCGAAGATGCCCGCTACTATTTTGTGCAGGCGGTTCGCACCGACCTGAACTTTGCCCGCGCTTGGCTCTATCTAGGCGGGGTGGCCGATGATCCGGCGCTAACGCTGTCGTGTGTGCAGAAAGTGTTGCAGATCGATCCGGGCGAAGCGCAAGCCCGCAGCGCGCTGCTATGGGCGCGCGAAAAGCTAGGTCTGCCGGTGGTCGTGCCGGCCTGGGAACTCCTGCCACCCGCACCGCCGCCCCTACGCAGGGCCGAGATCCCGACGACCGCCCCCGCCACGCCGCACCGGCCCAGCGCGGGCAGCCAGACCGCCGCCGCACCGGCGCGTAGCCTACAATGGGGCGGGCGGTCTGCGCCGAGCGGACCAGCAC
>JALYUO010000609.1 GCA_030853735.1 Chloroflexota bacterium | reverse complement strand
GGGCTGGAGCTAGGCGCACCGCGAGGTCGGAGCAACCCGATCCGCCCTAAACTGCGAATCTACGATCTGCCCCGGCACCAGCCCGCGTAGGCGGGCTTCGTAGCGGTAGCGGCGAGTTCCAGTCGCCCCGGCTCCCCGACTCCTGCTGCGGGGTGGGAGTCCTGCTTTGCGCGTCCGGCGACGGCACCCCCGACTTTCGGGCTATTGCCAAAGGCGGCGCGGGCGTGGTACACTGAGGTAAGTAACCGTTAGGTCGTTGGAAGGGACACACTGGACCCGCGCGCAAAGGAGGCACCCGATGCCGACACTCTTCCGTAAACGCACCGAGGCGGCTGTGCCGACTGCCGCGCCGACTGGCCGGCGGGCCACGGCCCCCACATATCCAGCCGTCACACCGAGCGCAGGCGTGGGGCGCGCTGCCGGCAAAGCCGCGCGCTTCAGCTATCCGCCCGCCTTCTGGCTGCCGTTGCGGCTCGCCGGCTATCTGGTGATCCTATTGGGCGTGCTGGCGCTGGGCCGGCCATTGGACTATCTGATCAGCTCGTTTCGCGTACAGTTTTGGTCGGGCGTAACCGTGGGCGTGATCGCCATCGCGCTGGGCCTACTGATCAGCCTGATCGCCGGCGCGCTGATCGCCGATGCGCTGCCCAGCTTTGAGATTCGGCCTGACGGCTTGGCCGTGACCGAGTTTGTGCGCTGGCGCGTGCTACCCTGGCAGCGTATCACGCGCCTCCACTCGCTAACCTTGCCCGGCGAGCGCTACCTCATCTTTGTCGAATATGCCGGCGCGCCGCTCTCGCCCGAACACCTCGTCTATGGTCTCTTGGCCGGGCTGGGGCGCAAAAACGGCGTGTTTTATACCTCGGATATCCATGACTTTGAGGATCTGACCCGCGCCATCCTGGATGGGCGGATGCGGGCCACACCCGGCGTGCGGGTCGAGGATCTGCTGGTCGAAGGCGTGGCGATGCCGGTGGTGCAGATGGGCCTGGATCCCCTGGCGACGATGGATCGCGTGGCCGGCTTCGATCAGGTGGTCGAGGGCGACACGCTCCGCAGCGCCTCGCCGCGTCCGGCCACGCCGCGCGCCACGTTGGTGCGGATGCAGTTGGGCTTGTCCCTGGTGCCGGTGGCCCTGTTCTGGGTGGATAATCTGGTCAACGGCAGCGTGCCCTTCCTCAGCGGCGACACCTGGAGCCTGCTGACCGGTACGCTGGGCTTGCTGGCGCTGGGGATGCTCGAATTGCCCTTTGTGGCCCTGGCGATCCAGGCGCTGGGTGAAAGCACCGTCGGCAGCGGCGAACAGCAAGCCGCGCTGACCACCTATCCCTACCTCGAAATGCCGCGCGTGCTGGCCTTTGTGGTCCTGTTCGCCCTCACTGTGGTCAAGTTCCCCTTCATCCTCACCTTCTTCGTCTGGATCGCGGCGATTGCCTGGGTCAGCTATCTGACGCTGCTGTTTACCCAACGGCTGTATGAGATTCCGCAGAAGCAAGCCTATCTGGCGGCGGGCGCATCGGCGCTGGTGCAGTTCCTGGTGCTGATCGCCTACAATATGCTGCGCTTCCCCGGACTGACCGGCTGATGTTTGTCCTGGGCACGGCGGGCCATGTGGACCACGGCAAGTCCACCCTGGTCAAGGCGCTGACGGGCATTGATCCCGACCGGCTGCGCGAAGAACAAGAACGCGAAATGACCATAGACCTCGGCTTTGCTTGGCTGCGGCTGCCCGGCTTGGCCGAGGTCTCGTTGGTGGATGTGCCGGGCCATGAGCGGTTCATCAAGAATATGCTGGCCGGGGTGGGCGGCATTGACGCGGCCTTGCTGGTGATCGCCGCCGACGAAGGCCCGATGCCGCAGACCGCCGAACACCTCAACATCCTGCACCTGTTGGGGGTGGATCGCGGCCTCGTCGTGCTGACCAAGCGCGACCTCGTGGACTCCGACTGGCTCGATCTGGTGAGCGAGGAAGTGCGCGACCGGTTGGCGGGCACCACGCTGGCCCATGCGCCGCTCGTGTCTGTCTCGGCGCGCACCGGGGCGGGGCTGGACGATCTCAAAGTCGCCATCGCCCGCCTGCTGGCCGACACGGTGCCGCGTGCCGACCGGGGTCGCCCCCGCCTGCCCATTGACCGCGTGTTCAGCGTGGCCGGCTTCGGCACCGTCGTCACCGGCACGCTGGTGGACGGCAGCCTGAGCGTGGGCCAGGAGGTCGTAGTGGTGCCCGGCGACGGCAAAAGCCGCGTGCGCGGGCTGCAAAGCCACAAACACAAAGCCGACACCGTGCAGCCCGGTAGCCGCGTGGCCGTCAATCTGAGCGGGCTGGCGGTCGAAGACCTGCAACGCGGCCAGGTGCTGACCGTGCCCGGCTGGTTGCAACCCACCGTGCGCCTCGATGCCCGGCTGCACCTCTTGCCCGACGCGCCCCGCCCCTTGCGCGGCAACGCGGTGTTCGACCTGTTCACCGGGGCGACCGAAAGCCCCTGCCGGGTGACGCTGCTCGACACCGATGCGTTAGAACCGGGCCAATCGGCCTGGGTAACGCTGCGCCTGCTGGCTCCCATCGCGGTGGTCAAAGGCGACCGCTTCATCCTGCGCCAGCCCTCGCCCTCGTTGACCATCGGCGGCGGCGTGATCGTGGACCCGCACCCGCGCCGCCATCGCCGCCACGACCCAGCGGTGATCCAGGCGCTCGCCACGCTGGAACGCGGCACGCCGCAAGAGTTGCTGGCCCAGGCGCTAGGCAGCGAGGCCCGTGATATGAA
>JALYUO010000584.1 GCA_030853735.1 Chloroflexota bacterium | reverse complement strand
CGCGCACGCACAGCCAACTGATGACCCAGATTGACGATGCGATCAGCAGCTTCTACGGCACGCTGGAAGCGAGCGGGCATGATGACCGCGTGCTGCTGATGACGTTCTCGGAGTTTGGTCGCCGCGTGGCCGAAAACGCCAGCCAGGGCACCGACCACGGCACCGCGCTGCCCATGTTCCTGGTAGGCAAGGGTGTGAAGGGCGGCTTCTACGGCACCCCGCCCGACCTGAACGCGCTGCAAGACGGCGACATCGCGCACCAAATGGACTTCCGCGGAGTCTACAGCACCATCCTCAAACAGTGGATGAATGTCGATCCCAGCCGCGTGATCGAGGGCAGCTTCCCCCTGCTCGATTTCGTGCGCGCCTGATCACCGCGCTCACCAACCCAACGCTAAGGCAATGCCGCCCCTACAATTGAACTTTGTAGGGGCGGCATTACAGTAGTGCGGTCGGCTAGTTATATGCTTCCACTGCGGCTTCGATAATCTTAGACCAGCGCGCTAGTTGGTCCTCTACCCAGGACTCTAACTGCGGCATACGCGACATACGGAAGTCACTGATGCGAAACGGCGTGAGTTTACGGCCGTAGCTAAAGCGCCAGCGTTCTAGACGAATAATGGCGGCGGCAATGAAAAAGCTGGACACCGGCAGTTGGGTGCCCGCTTTCGGCAGCAGAATTAGGCAATCATCATTGACCCCGCAGGGTTCCATTTGGACAAAGGCTTCGCCGATGGTGCCGGTTTGGGCCACCGTTACAAATGGTGGGGTAATCAGCGCCGCGAAAGTTAGCCAACCATAGCACCCGTTATACTGCTCAGTGGGGGAAATAATCAGCGAGTCGCCTGGTGGAATGTTACCACGGCTGTGCAATTCTTTTTGCCCGTAGAAGATGTCGAATAGTTCCCCGATGGTGCCGCCGTTTTTCGGTAGCGCCTGCGCGTTACCGATACGCGATTCTCCCAGCAGTTCGCGATACGGCTGCGGTTGCAGCTCGCCTGCCTGCACTCGTGCTCGTAAGGTTGCCACTTCCCCCGCATAGCGGATGTAAAAAGAAGCAAAACGCCGCAGTAAATCGTCTATGCTGATCTTTAATTCTTCTTCACTGGGTACTGCCGATGGCACATAGCTACCCGGTGACCACTCTTGCGATCCAGCGATTACGCCTAAGCCCGAGAAACCAGGTATTTCTGTGCGGTTAATAATGGCATCTACCGCATCTAGTAGCTGATTTTTACTGTCGGCGCGTGGTACACGCACGCCTTTTTTCAGGATAAGACCGTCATATTGCAAGCGCACAAACACGGTTTGGCGCTTAGGATTATGGGGCACGCCTTTTTCCAGCAAAACGACCGATGTGGTCGAAGACGCATAAGGCTGGAAGAGTTCATCCGGCAACTGGCAAACGGCAAGTAGTGAATGGTCGGCTAAGATTTTTGCCCGCCACGCGCCGGTTTCTTTTTTAACGATCAAACTGGTGGGAATAATCACCGCTAATTTGCCCCGCCGCTCTAACGCTTCCAGCGCCCGCTCAATAAAACGTTGCGGCGGTGTGTCGGTCTTTTCATGGGGGAACGGCGGGTTCATCAACGCTACTTGGCATGTATTTTGCGGGTAGTCTTTGGCGGTGAAGCAGTCCGCTTTGCGAACTCCTGTCGTGCCGTCGCCGCGCAAAACCATATTCGCCACGCACAACGCTGCCGTCACGGGTTCCGATTCGTAGCCAATCAGGTTGTTACGGACTATATTAACCACATCTTCGTACTTTAACGCAGAACCACTGGATGCCCGCTGGAGGCAGGCAACCAAGAATCCCCCGGTTCCACAGGCGGGATCAATCACGCGATCATCGCGCGTCGTTTCGCAAATATCCGTCATGAAACGTGCGATATGGCGCGGGGTGAAATACTGACCAATCGTGTTGCCGCCTGTATAACGGAAAAAGGTTTCGTACAGTTGTCCCAGATAGTCATGATCAAAAGAGGCCGTGACTACGTTTAACTGTTCCAACAGGGCCAGCACGCGCCAGGCAGAGGTTGCCAGTTTGTTATTTGCTTCATCCAAATGGAGACTTTGGGCCAGTTCTGCTTTGCCCGCTTCGTTAAATGCTACCTGACAGGCGCGATTAACATCCGCAAGCACAAATTCCGGCTCACGTCGTAACTGCCCGCGCGACTTCCATAACCCCAGCACGAATGCCCCAACATAACCCGGCCTATACTCATCCTTCACACTGGCTTCGCGTAAAATGCGATTGATGAGATCGGCCTTGCCGGCTAGAACTTCGGCCCGTGGGACGACTGGCGCT
>JALYUO010000552.1 GCA_030853735.1 Chloroflexota bacterium | reverse complement strand
GGCTCCTACCGCACAGGGCGACTTTCGCGCCATTGCTAGATTTAGCAATAGCGCGAAAGTCGCCCTGTGAAGGCAAAAGAGGCGGTACGCAAGACTCTGCTCAGGCACACTTTGGATCTCCAGTAGCGGCGAAACCAGGTCCACAGAGCGACTTTCGCGCTATTGTTTAGATTTACACGCTTCGTGTTTCTAGGCCGAGATGGGCCGACCTACTGTGCGTAACAGGTTGAGTCGATTGCTGTAGCTTCTTGTCAGCCATTCTGCAAGTATGTGCATAGGATCATGGGTGTGGCACGCTTTTGGTGCAAGCTGTGCAGAACGGGTGGTTTCTTGTGCTTCTAAGGCGCAATCCCTTGATTTTCGTGCCTGACACAGTCCAGGCCATAGCCCGGCACCCCGGCGAATTCTTCCTTGCACCAAAAGCGTGCCACACCCATGATCATACGACGAGGTTTGCCCGTGATAAGTTCCATTATCACAGACTCAAAATGGTTCTCGTACAGTGGATAGGTCAAATCTACCGCTTACAGCGCCGCCAAAATTATCGTGATCACAGGATTGCCCACTTTATAGAGCCGTAGCACCTCAATTTGATGGCCTATAGTTTGTACCGTACAAATCCGTTCCGTTACTCCGCCCAGGCCAACTACGTCGTCCAGCACACGAGCAGTGGCCGGGTGGAAGGGCTGAACAACAAGATCAAGTTGATCAAGCGGCAAGCAGGTGGTCATGCGTGTAGCGTCTACTACAAATATACAGTAATCCGCGTCATTCACCAAACGGGCAAGCCGAAGTGCGACCCTCCCTGCCCCTGTAACATTCGGTAACATAAGAACCCCATGTCCTGTCACATTGGCGTGCTATAGTAACAGGGTCAGGGGCAGTGGCCCCGTGCAACAGGTATAGCGAAAGGAACCCGCAATGAAACGGATCGTAGGAACTACCGCCGCGTTAGTACTGGCCTCCACCGCCCTGGCCGGCTGCGGCGCGCAACTCACCGCGCCGGAGATCGTGCAGCATATGCGCGACACCGCCGCCAAAACGACCAGCGCCCACGTGGTGATGACCCTCGGCGGCGCGGTGAACGGTCAGGCGGCCAACGCCATGCTCGGCGGCACCCAGGTGGCGGATTTCAAGGGCGACATGACCGTGGAACTCTGGGTCAGCAAGCCCAACTTGGTCAAGGCGCAGATCCTCCAAGCCGGCAAGCCGGAACTGGTCGGCGCGCAAATCCTCAACGACGGCACCAATTTCTGGGCTTATGAGCCGCAGAGCAAAATCGCCTACAAAGTGGACACCACCGGCCTGAAAGAACTGGCCGGCAAAGCCAACATTCCCGCCGACTTCCAAGACCTGCTGGCAAACCCCGACGTGACGGCGGCGGTAGACCAGGTGCTGGCGCTGACCGATGCCACGCTGGTCGGCAACGAAAAAGTGGGTGCATACCAGACCTACCGCCTGGACCTCGTGCCCAAAGCCGGCAGCCCGGCGGCCGGCGTGCTGCCCGATGCCAAAGGCACGATCTGGGTAGACCAGGAGAGCTGGGTGCCGGTGAAAGCCACCTTTGCCGCCAAGCAGGGCGACGGTCACATGGAATTGACCACGCTGGATCTCAAACCCACGCTGCCGGCTAACCTGTTCCAATTCACCATGCCCGCCGGGGGCGGCAAAACAGTGGACCTGACGGGCCTGACCCCGCACGCGACGACCCTAGCGGCCGCGCAAACGGCGGCCACCGCTGCCGGCTACGCGCTGCTCACGCCGAGCTACCTGCCCACCGGCGCAACGCTGGTGCAAGTGATGGCGAGCAAAGGTATCATGGGCCAGGGGGCCAGCGTGATCCAGAACTATAGCGGCGGCACGACCGCCCCCAACTTCTGGGTCAGCCAGATCAACGGCAGCGAACAGTTCGGCAAGCTGGCCGGCGCGCAAGGCGAAATGCCGAAAGACGGCCAAGCCGTGACCGTGCGCGGCGTGCAAGGCACCTTTGCCAGCCATACCGAAAAGGACAGCACCAGCGCCATGTCGGTGCTCTGGTGGAAAGAGGCCGGCACCAAGCTCACAGTCGCCATCGGCGGCCAGGCTTCGCAGGCCGAACTGCTGAAAATCGCGGCAGGCTTGAAGTAAGTAACCCGGTGGCCCCCACTGCTTTGACACAGTGGGAGCCATCTCTCTCTAGTAGTCTGTCAACGCGATTCTGACAGGCCAGACAAGGTAAAAGCGCGAAACGGCAGCTGATTTCACC
>JALYUO010000522.1 GCA_030853735.1 Chloroflexota bacterium | reverse complement strand
AGCCAGCGAAGGCTGCGCGGCGACCACGTTACAATTGATCACCGAAAACACGCAGAACGCCGGCATCTTTGTCGAAGCCTCGGCGGGCAACTCCGGGCCGGGCTGCTCCACCGTGGATAGCCCGCCCGCGCTCTACGCCGCCGCCTTCTCGACGGGTGCCTATGATATCAACAACGCCCTCGCCGGCTTCAGCAGCCGCGGTCCGGTCACGCAGGATGGCTCTGGGCGCATGAAGCCGAATATTTCGGCCCCCGGCGTGAGCGTGCGCTCTAGCATCCCTGGCAATACATACAGTGCGTTCTCCGGCACCTCTATGGCCGGCCCGCACGTTGTCGGTGTGGTCGCCCTGCTCTGGTCGGCGCGCCCACAACTGCTGCGCGATGTTGCTCAGACACGCATCATCTTGCAAAACACGGCCAACCCCAACGTCGTTGTGGCCGCCCAAACCTGCGGCGGCATTCCCAGCAGCCAGATCCCCAATAACACCTTCGGCTATGGGCGCGTGGACGCGCTGGCCGCCGTGAACTCCGTACCGCTCGGCGGTCCCAGTGCCACGCCCACCAGCACCAGCACCACGCCGACCGCTACACACACCGCCACGGGCAGCGTTGCCACGGCTACGACCACCGCCACGGTGGCCCCGTCGCCGCCGCCGCCGACCCAACCGATCACCAACACGCCCTCGGCCACGCCTTCGAGCACGAATAGCCCGACACCCGGCGTTTTTGCTACCGTCACCTGGACATTCACGCCGGTCGTCACAGCTAGTGCCACTCAGACCATCGTCGCTGCCACCGGCACGGCCACCCAGACCAGCGTCGCCACGCAAACTAGCGTCGCCACCCAGACCAGCGTTGCCACCCAGACCACCGTTGCCACGCAAACTAGCGTCGCCACGCAAACTAGCGTCGCCAGCCAGACCAGCGTCGCCACCCAGACCACCGTCGCCACGACGACGGTGCCGGCGAGCGCCACGCCGACGACCTGCCCGATCCACTTCACGGACGTGACCGATTCGACCGCCTACTACTACACGGGTGTGTACTATCTGGCCTGTCATGGCGTGGTCAGTGGCTACAGCGACGGCACCTACAAGCCGTTCAACAACACCACCCGCGGCCAGATGACCAAGATCGTCACCCTGGCCTTCAATACCGCACTCGTCACCCCGCCCGCCGGCGGCACCTTCGCCGACGTGGCCGGCACGAGCGTGTACTATCAGTTGATCGAGACGGCGGTGGCCCGTGGCATCGTCAGTGGCTATAGCTGCGGCGGCGTGAACCCCCAGACCGGCGCGGCCGAACCCTGCGACTCCAGCCGCCGGCCCTACTTCCGCCCATCGAACTTTGTCACGCGCGGCCAGTTGGCGAAGATCGTGATCATCGGCGCAGGCTTCCCTTTGATCAACCCGCCCACCCCGACCTTCACCGATGTCGCGCGCGACAACGTCTTCTACGCCTTCATTGAGACGGCCGTCTGTCGCGGCATCATCACGGGCTACAGCGACACCACGTTCCGCCCCAACAACTACGCCTTCCGCGGCCAAATCGCCAAAATCGTCTACTTGGCCGCCGGCACCGCGACCAATTGTGGCACGACCGTCACGACGGCCGGCCACTAATCCGGGCACGGGGTAGGCGTGCCTACCCCCGCCCTACCCACAGACCGGGCCGGCGAGCAAGGGTTCGCCGGCCCATTTTGTGCCGTCATGCTTACTGACAAAACCGAGCCTTGATCGGCCATTTTGTGCTATAATAGGGACCACACCAGATTTGCACGGGCGCTGCCGGCAAGCAAAAGACGGGGCAGTGTCATGACACATCCTACCCATGAAAGGATCACCGGATGAATCGAGCGACGTATGCGCTGGGTATCGCGCTTTGTACCATGATGAGCATTGGCGCAGTCGCCGCGCACCCCGCGACCCCGCCGCCCGATTCCACAGGATCGGCGGGACCGGTGGGCTACGGCGGCAAGATCACCGCCCTGCGGCCTAGCGACCGCGCGCCGCAACCAGGCGGCCCCGCCGACGGGCGCAGCATCACCAATGGGCGGCTGCCGGCCGCCCTGCCGGTGTTCGGCCCCGATGTCAACATCGCCGGCGGCAACGAAACGACCATCGCCGCCAACCCAGCCAACCCGCTCAATTTCCTGGCCGGAGCCAACAGCAACGGGCGCTTCACCACCACCGACGGCGGTCTCACCTGGAACGTAGGCAGCCTGGCCGGCGGCGGCGATCCGGCGGTCGCCTTCGACGCAGCCGGTAACGCCTACTTCGCCGAACTGGGCAACACCAGCGGTTGTCCCGACATCCCGCGCGTTTACAAGTCTACTGACGGCGGCCTGACTTTTGGCCCCGCCGTCAATACCCTGGTCGATCCTTCGCCGCTTGACCACTTTATAGACAAAGAGTGGATGGGCGTGGACACCAGTCCGGCCAGCCCGCACCTCGGCCGCATCTACTACACCGCCACTAACTTTCACACCCCACCGGGCTGTAACCTGAACAACTATATTGATAATCGCATCCAGCTCACCTACTCCGACGATCAAGGCGCAACCTGGAGTGCGCCGATCACGGTCAGTGATGCCTCCCATGACCAGAACCAATTCAGCCTGCCGCGTATCGCCTCGGACGGCACACTGTATGTCGGCTACCAGTACCAAAACTGCACCTTCAACTGCGCCGGCATTCCGGCCTACCAGATGCTCGCCAAATCCACCGACGGCGGCCTGACTTTCAGCCCCAGCATCACCATCACCGGCGCGGCCATCACCTACACCGGCCCGTCGGTCGCCGGCTACCAGTATCTCTACGCCGGCAGCACCAGCAGCGGCTTCCGCCACAACGATCAGGAGGTGATTGAGGTCTCGCCCACCAATCCGAACCAGCTTTACGCCGTCTGGAGCGATGGGCGCTTTGAGAGCAGCTTCGTCTATCAGGGCGTAAGCGGCCAGCACGCCGACATCGTGTTCACCCGCAGCACCGACGGCGGCCTCACCTGGACCGCGCCGGTCAAGATTAACGATGATGCGGTGCAGGGCAAGGATCAATTCTTCCCCTGGCAGAAAGTCGGCTCCGACGGCACGATCCACGTCAGTTGGATGGACCGCCGCGACGCACCGGTAGACGGCTTCCCCTACCGCGAATACTACACCCAATCCACCGACGGCGGCCTCACCTGGTCGGCCAACCAAGCGGTCGCCGATGTGGGCGGCGTGCCGGGCACCTTTATCGGCGATTACAGCGGCATCGCCGTCAATGCCGCCAACAGCTTGGTCTTGCCCATTTGGACCGATTCGCGCAACGGCACCCGCGCGTACACCGACCGGGGCGTGATCGGCAATCCGCCGGCCACCGCCACCGCCACCACCGTGCCGCCTAGCGCCACCGCCACCACCGTGCCGCCTAGCGCCACCAGTACCGCCGTGCCGCCTAGCGCCACCAGCACCGCCGTGCCGCCCAGCGCCACCAGCACCGCCACCGCCACCGCCACCACCGTGCCACCT
>JALYUO010000500.1 GCA_030853735.1 Chloroflexota bacterium | reverse complement strand
ATCATCACCAGCGTTTCACTTTCCACTTTCCACTTGCTACTTTTCACTTTTGACGCTGCCCGTCGCCTCGCGCATGGCCGGGACATACAGTTCGCGGGTGTAGTCTTTGATCATGCGGCGCGTGCTGAACTGCGGGGCGAGGCTGATGATCGCCTCTTTCATCAGCGCCACCCAGCCCTGCGGAATGCCCGCCGCGTCGCGGTCATAGAAGAGCGGGATAACCCCTTGCTCTAACTGCTCATAGAGCGATTGGGCATCATGCGCGTCCTGCTCATCGGGATTGCTGTAGTCCTGGGCGGTGCCGACGGCCCAACCGTTTTTGCCGTTGAAGCCCTCGGCCCACCAGCCGTCGAGCACGCTCAGGTTGGGCAAGCCGTTGAGCGCCGCCTTCTCGCCGCTGGTGCCGCTGGCCTCGTAGGGGCGGCGCGGCGTGTTCAGCCAGACATCGGCCCCATGCACCAGATAGCGCGCGACGTGCATATCGTATTCTTCCAGGAACAGAATCTTGCCGTTGAAGCCCGGCTCTTTCGAGAGCCAGTAGACCTGCTGGATAAACTGCTTGCCGGGCACGTCGGCGGGGTGCGCTTTGCCGGCAAAAATGATCTGGACCGGGCGCGCCGGGTTGTTGAGCAGCGCCTTCAGCCGGTCGCGGTCGGTAAAGATCATGGTCGCCCGCTTGTAGGTGGCGAAGCGGCGCGCAAAGCCAAAGGTCAGTGCATCAGGGTCCAAGATCGGCCAGACGGCGGGCTGTTCGCTCAGGCGCAGCAGGCGCGCTTCGGCCCGTTTGCGGGCAAAGGCGATGAGGGTCTGGCGCAAGCGGACATGGATCGCCCACAGCTTGTCGGGGGCGGCCTCGCGCAACGGCTCCCAGGTCGCCGGCTCGTCGAGGCGCGTATACCAATCCGGCCCCAGTACCTCGTTATAGAACGCCCCCAGTTCGGCGGCCAGCCAGGTGCCGGTATGCACGCCGTTGGTGATCGCGCCAATGGGCACATCTTCGCTTTTGCGGTCGGGCCACAGCCAGTGCCACATCTCGCGCGATACTTTGCCGTGCAGTTGGCTCACGCCGTTGTGGCGCTGCGACCCGGCCAGAGCCAGCACGGTCATGCTGAAGGTCGGCCCCCAGGTGTTGTCCTGTTTGGCGAAGTCGAGGAACGTTTCGCGCGACAAGCCCAATTGCGGCCAATAGCTGCTGAAATATTTGTCCATCAGTTCGGGCGGGAAGGCATCGTGGCCCGCCGGCACGGGGGTATGCGTGGTGAACACGCCGCCCGCCGCCACTTGGCGCTGCGCCTCCGCAAACGGCACGCCCGCCGCGATCTTCTCGCGCAGCAATTCGAGTACCAAAAAGGCCGAGTGGCCCTCGTTCATGTGCCAGACGGCGGGCTTGATGCCCAGCGCACGCAACACGCGCACGCCGCCGATGCCCAGCACGATCTCTTGCGCGATGCGGGTCTCCTGATCGCCGCCGTAGAGCCGGCCGGACAGCTGGCGGTCGCCCGGCGCGTTGGGGTGGATGTCGGTGTCCATCAGGAACAGCGGAATGCGCCCGATTTGCAGCCGATAGGCTTTGGCGTAGATGGTGCGCCCCGGCAGATCCACGCCCACCACCACCTCCTGCCCCTCTGGGGTCAGGGCCGGCATGGCCGGAATGTCGGCGAAGTTCAGCTTCTCGTAATAGGCTTCTTGCCAGCCGTGTCCGTCGAGTTGCTGGCGGAAGTAGCCCTGCGGATAGATGAAGCCGACGGCCACGAAGGGCAGACCACTGTCGCTGGCCTCTTTCGTGTGGTCGCCCGACAGGATGCCTAAGCCGCCCGAATAGATCGGCAGCGACTCGTGCAGGCCAAACTCCGCCGAAAAGTAGGCGATGGTCTTTTGGTCGCCCACATACGCGGTGTTGAACCAGGTCTGCGCCGGGCGCAGATAGGCATCCAGATCGGCCAGCACCGCATCAAAGCGCACGGTATAGGCGGAGTCGAGGGCCAATTCTTCCAGCCGCCGCTGCCGGATCTCGCGCAGAAACTTGACCGGGTTATGGTAGACCGACTCCCAAAGGGCCGGGTCAATATCGCTGAACAGGCTTTGCGCTTCGGGGTGCCAGGTCCACCATAGGTTGTAGGCCAGTTCGACCAGGCGCGTCAGGCGGGCGGGGATGGGGGTAAATTGCGCGTAGAAATCGGGCGCATTCAACAGGCTAATCCTCCTCAACTGGGACAAAAAAGACGCACCGGGGCAACTCCCTGGCGCGTCAATGAGCCGATGGGTCTAGGCGGCACACGGGCCGGCTGGGATTCTATGTAGCAACTCTTATGCCGTATAACGGACTACGGGGCTATTGTACCCCATCCAGGCGACACTGTCCAACTAGCCGTGTGGGCTGCCCGGCGGTGAGCGGCGCTGCTTGCCGCGCCGGTGGGCATGGCACACAGGTTGCTTTAGTAGCAGCCAAGCGGGTAGCACCCGCCCCATCAAGAGAACGCAGCCATGTAGCTCTGTAGCAGCCGTTGCAGCCCAATCATTGCCCGTTGCGTTCTCTTTTTTGTGCCTATCACTCAGGCAAGGAGCATCCCCAATGGCAATCGCTACCCAACTCTTTGGTCGCACCGGGCACCATAGCACGCGCACCATCTTCGGCGCAGCCGCGTTAGGCCAAGTCTCTCAAGCCGAGGCTGATGAGACACTTGACGTGTTACTTCAGTACGGGATCAATCATATTGATGTGGCCGCCAGCTATGGTGACGCAGAACTTCGCATCGCCCCCTGGTTGGCCCGCCATCCGAGGCATTTTTACCTCGCGACCAAAACCGGTGAACGCAAAGCGGCAGAAGCACGCGACGAATTGCACAAATCGTTGGATCGCATGGGCGTGGATCATGTGGATCTGTGGCAACTACACAACTTGGCCGACCCGATTGAATGGGATACGGCGCTCAGCCCCGGCGGCGTGATCGAGGCGGCGGTCGAGGCCAAGACGCAAGGCTTGGTGCGGGCCATCGGCGTGACCGGCCACGGGCTGCAAATCGCCGCCACGCACCGCCGCAGCCTAGAACGGTTCGATTTCGACGCGGTGCTGCTGCCCTATAACTACCTGACCATGCAGAACCCCTATTACGCCGAAAACTTCAACGCCCTAGTCGCCGAATGTCAAGCGCGCAATATCGCGGTGCAGACGATCAAAGCCATCGCCCGTGCGCCGTGGATGGATCACGAGCATACGCGGGCCACCTGGTATGCGCCGCTAGAAGACCAAGCGGCGATTGACAGCGCGGTGCATTGGGTTCTCAACCGGCCCGGCATCTTCCTGAACACGGTGGGTGACATCCATCTGCTGCCCAAAGTGCTGGATGCCGCCGCCCGTTTCACCGCCGGCCCCGCCGCCGAGGTACTGCCCGCACTGGTGGCCGCCCAGCACATGGAGCCGCTGTTCGTCTAAGCCGACGACAGCAAGCTAACTTAACAAAAGAAAAGGCGACCGGCCTTAGCAACCAGTCGCCTTTTTCATGTACCACGCACGGCTTTTAGCTAGTGGCTCCGCCCTGTGCCAGGGGCAGGGGCGTGAACACCGCCATGCGATAGCCGTTGGGATCGGCAAAGATGCCGAACCAGCCCGTGCCGGGGATCTCCATTTTGCTATGCACGAGGCTGCCGCCCAACTCTACCGCCCGCGTCAGGCTTGCCTCGATGTCGTCCGTGCCGATGTAGACCAGCACGCCACCCGGCTGATTATGTTCGTCGGGCGTGACAAAGCCGCCCCCGTCTCCCAACTCTGGGGTCATGCGGAACATATAGTAATCGAACTGCGGGTCGTGGCTGATCTGCCAGCCAAACAGATCGCCGTAGAACTTGCTGGTTGCGGCCGGATCGGGGGTGGGAATCTCCATGTGAACAATCGTGTGAACAGCCATTGAGATATTCTCCTGTACTATAGGATGAACAGAAACACGGGGGCGGGCGACCGCCTACTGTGCGCCGGCCACTTGACGCTCGATATGTTCGGCCACGCTCGGCCCGGTGTACAGGCCGATCTGGTTGCCACTGGGGTCACTAAAGACGGCAAACGCGCCGTTGGCTCCCATGTCCACCTTGTCGCTGACGACCGCACCGCCCAGTTCCACCACCCGCGCCAGCGTCGCCACGATGTCGTCGGTGCCGACATAGACCAGCACGCCGTTGCGGGGCGCAGTCCCCTCTTGCTGGACGAAGCCGCCGCCCGGCCCCACCCCGGTCTGGAACAGATAATAGTCGAACGCGGCAACGTGGTGCGTCTGCCAGCCAAACAGATCGCCATAGAACTTGCCTGCCGCCGCCCGATCCGCTGCGGGAATATCTACATTCACAAACCCATGTTGAGCCATGTGGGAATCTCCTCGGTGCAGAAGTAAACAGAAACCGGACAGCCGGGTGAGTGGCTACGGCGCATCATTGGCCGCCGCTGCGTCGGCGGTATATGCGGCTACGTTAGGCCCAGTATACAGCCCGATGTGGTTGCCGCTGGGGTCGGCGAAGGTGGCATACGCGCCGTTGCCGCCCATGTCAATTTTGCCGCCCACGACCGTGCCGCCCAGTTCCACGGCGCGCGCCAGCATCGCATCAATGTCGTCCGTGCCGACATAGATCAGCACCCCGCCGCTGGGCGCAGCGCCTGCCTGTTTGATGAACCCGCCACCCGGCCCCGCCCCGCCGCGAAACATATGATAATCGGAGCCGGCATCATACAGCGCCTCCCAGCCAAACAGATCGCTATAGAACTTGCCGGCCGCTGCCGGGTCCGCTGCGGGAATATCCACATGAACAATCGCATGATCAGGCATCAAAAACCTCCTCGATAAGGTTAGGGGATGGAGATCAGAGAAGGATGGAGTGATCGAACGCCACGCCTATTATAGTACAGATGTTCTATGCTGTCAAGGGGTTGCGCCGTAGACGAGTTTGGCGATTTGGCCGCGCAACGCACTACCGGCTGGGCGGAAGGTGCCGGCGCTGTAGCCGCTCAGGATGCCGTGGGTGGCGGCAGTTTCGACCGCAGGTAATAGAAGGTGCTGCCCGGCGGCACATCGGAGAAGCGGGCGACCGGCGGGATAATCAGCACCCACCCCGCCGCCCCCACCACGATCTTCGCTAACTGGTCGCGCCGCACCGCCACGCTGGGTCGGTAATATGCTGGTGTTGCGCGTTGCACGGCTCTGCCGCGCTGCTGCCGCAGGCGTAGCCGCTCACAATGCCCCGCGCCGCCAGTGTTTCCACATACGGCCAGAACACAGTGTCGGACGGGACATCAGCGAACGTCGCGCCCGCCGGCGGGGTCTGGAGTGGCAGGACAAAGCCCAGCGTGACGATCTTGGCAAGCTGGGCGCGGCTAGTCTCGGCGTAGGGCCGGAAGCTGCCGTCGCTATAGCCGCTCACCGCGCCGCGACAGGCCAGCGCCTGCACCGCCGCATAGAAGTAGTCCGCCGCCGCCACATCGCGGAACTGCACCGTGCAGGGGGTGGCGCTGACGGTCGTCGTCGGAGAAGCGGTCAGACTGGGCGTAACGCTGACGGTCGTCGTCGGAGAAGCGGTCAGATTGGGCGTAACGCTGGGGGGCACAG
>JALYUO010000415.1 GCA_030853735.1 Chloroflexota bacterium | reverse complement strand
GGGGGACGGGCTGGGCGCGAGCGCGCCGGCGACCATTGCACCGGGACCAGGCCGAGCACTGGCGACAGCCCGCATTGGGCGGGGTTGACGATCCTGTAACTCGCCACGGCTAGTGGGGTGGCAGAAGATACGATCAAAACGCTGGAGCAGGGACGGTTAGCAGGCCAATCGCGCACCGGGACCGGCCTAGCGCGGGCGCTGGAGGTGCCGTTTAGTGCCAGGCAAGCGCATTAGGCGGGTCACCGTAGCCGCCGGTAAACAGGCATCCTATGAACCATCGTTCAGGGTGCCGTAGGAGTCGCGTGTGTGGCCGGTGTGGGCGTGGGGAGTGGATCGCCGAAATAGGTGGCGCGCTCGGCGGGGGTAAAGGTGCGATGCAGCCGCTGTTGGGCCAGGGCCACCAAGCCAACAACATCCATTGGATAAATTCGCGCCGTCCCATCGGCGCCGGCGGTCACAATGCACGTACCGTCCGGCGACCACGCCGCACTGTTCACTTGGCCCGTGTGGCCGCTGAGGGTGGCCTGGCTCTGCCCTGTCGCCGCGTCCCACACCTGCGCCGTCCTATCCGTGCTAGCGGTCACGATGCGCGTGCCGTCCGGCGACCACGCTGCGCTGTTCACCGAGTCGGTGTGGCCGCTGAAGGTGACCAGGCTCTGCCCCGTCGCTGCGTCCCACACCCGCGCCGTTTTATCATCACTAGCAGTCACGATGCGCGTGCCGTCCGGCGACCACGCTGCACTGTTCACCCCGCTCGTGTGGCCGAGGGTGGCGAGGCTCTGCCCGGTCGCTGCCTCCCACACCCGCGCCGTCCCATCTGGGCTAGAGGTCACGATGCGCGTGCCGTCCGGCGACCACGCCGCGCTGTGTACCCGATCCGTGTGGCCGCTGAGGGTGGCGAGGCTCCGCCCTGTCGCCGCATTCCACACGCGCGCCGTCCCATCCGCACTAGCGGTCACGATGCGCGTGCCGTCCGGCGACCACGCTGCGCTGTTCACCCCGCTCGTGTGGCCGAGCAGGGTGGCGCGGCGCTGCCCGGTCGCTGCCTCCCAGACCTGCGCCGTCCTATCATCACTGGCAGTCACGATGTGCGTGCCGTCGGGCGACCACGCCGCGCTGGTCACCGAGTCGGTGTGGCCGCTGAAGGTGGCGCGGCTCTGCCCGGTCGCCGCATTCCACACGCGCGCCGTCCCACCCGCACTAGCAGTCACGATGCGCGTGCCATCGGGCGACCACGCTGCGCTGAACACCCGGCCCGCGTGGCCGAGGGTGGCGAGGCTCTGCCCCGTCGCTGCCTCCCAGACCCGCGCTGTGTCGTCGGCGCTGGCAGTCACGATGCGCGTGCCGTCCGGCGACCACGCCGCACTGTACACCGAGTCGGTGTGGCCGCTGAGGGTGGCCTGGCTCTGCCCGGTCGTTGCGTCCCAGACCCGCGCCGTTTTATCACCACTAGCGGTCACGATGCGCGTGCCGTCCGGCGACCACACCGCGCTGGTCACCCAACCTGTGTGACCGAAGGTGGCCTGGCTCCGCCCGGTCGTTGCGTCCCAGACCCGCGCCGTTTTATCCGTGCTAGCAGTCACGATGCGCGTGCCGTCCGGCGACCACACCGCGCTGTACACCCAACCTGTGTGACCGCTGAAGGTGGCGCGGCTCTGTCCGGTCGCCGCATCCCACACTCGCGCCGTCCCATCCCCGCTGGCGGTCACGATGCGCGTGCCGTCCGGCGACCACGCCGCGCTGTTCACATAGGCCGTGCCGCTGAGGGTGGCGCGGCGCTGCCCCGTCGCTGCGTCCCAGACCTGCGCCGTCCCATCCGCACTAGCAGTCACGATGCGCGTGCCGTCCGGCGACCACGCCGCGCTGGTCACCGAGTCGGTGTGGCCGCTGAAGGTGGCGCGGCTCTGCCCGGTCGCCGCGTCCCACACCCGTGCGGTTTTATCACCACTAACAGTCACGATGCGCGTGCCGTCGGGCGACCACGCTGCGCTGGTCACATAGGCCGTGTGGCCGCTGAGGGTGGCCTGGCTCTGCCCGGTCGCCGCATCCCACACGCGCCCGGTCCCATCCGCACTAGCAGTCACGATGCGCGTGCCGTCCGGCGACCACGCCGCGCTGTACACCGAGTCGGTGTGGCCGCTGAGGGTGGCGAGGCACTGCCCGGTCACCGCGTCCCAGACCTGCGCCGTCCTATCCACACTAGCGGTCACGATGCGCCTGCCGTCCGGCGACCACGCCGCACTGCTCACCGCGCCCGCGTGGCCGAGGGTGGCTAGCGGCAGGGGCTGGGCCAGGGCGCGGTACAAGGCCGCTGCCGCCTGGGGGACGACGGGATCGCCCGCGCGTTGGCTCACGGTAACCGCTTCCAGCGCCAACAGCGCGCTCAACTCGTTGTCCTTGTCCAGTTGTATTTCGGCATTGGCGGCGAACGCACGGGCCGCTTGCGCTCGTGCGATCTTGCTGCCGGCCACTGCGGTGGCCTGGGCTTGCGCGGCAATCGTCACTGCGGCAACCGCTTCCTGCCGACGGTTCTCGGCATTCACCTCGGCATGACGGGACGTAGCGGCTGCGTTGTTCGCCACTACTGCGCTCGCGGCAATGCCGATCAGCGCCGCGAGCAGTAAGGCTAACCCACCCAATGCTAGGCGGCGGTTACGCTGCCGACTCTGCTCGGCAGCTTGGCTCGCCACCAGGAAGTCTTGCTCAACGCTAGTACTCTCCGCCGTGTGCGTGGCCCGCCACCGCACGGCATCACGCAGGAGTGCGCCCCGCAGCAGCAGGGTCACCGGTTGGCCTTGCGCCGCCCATAATTGTGCTTGGCGTTGCCAGGGCTGCAAAGTGGCCTCGCGCCAGCGGGCGTTGTCGGCGCGCACCGGCCCGATCAGCCGGTCGTGGGCCAGTTCATACCAGATGGCGTTGCGGCGTTCTTCGGCCCGCACGAGATGGGCAGCCACCAGTCCCTGCACCGCCGCGTTGGCGAGACCGCCGCTCGTGTCGCGGTTGCGTAGCACCTGCCCGCGGATGCCGCTCGGCGTAATCAGTTGCCCTTCGCACCAATCGCGGATCCGCCGTTCGGCCACCGTCGCGGTCGCCACCGCCGCCACCTGCGTGGCGTAGTAGCGGGCCAATGCCGTGTCCACCGCGCCGACCCCGGTCAAGTCAGCGGGGGTGATCACGGTGGCGCGGGGGGCCAAGCTCGCCCACACGCCCCGGCACACCACCTGCAATTGCACCGGCTCGACCCACGGCCCCGGCTGTTCGGCGCTGCTGCCGTCCGGCTGCTGCACCTGCACCCGCCGCAGATCGGACACCAACTGCGCCGCCGCCGCTGCGGTAAAGTCTACCCCCGCCGCTTGCGCCGGTTCCTGCACCGCCTGCTGGGCCGCCGCCGGCCCCAGCAGATCCAGCCGGAAGACGGTGGCTAGGCGATGCGGCAACAGGGCGCGATAGGGATCCAGCCCGGCCAGATAGTCCTCGCGCAGGGTGAACAGCGCCCAGCGCCGCCGATCCTGGAGCGCGTCCGCCAGCCCGGCGAAAAACGCCTGTTTGGCGGCCGTATCGGTCGGGTCGAGGGTCAGCACTTCCTCAAACTGATCGAAGATCAGCACGTCGTCGGCGGAACCATCCTCCTGGGTGCGCCGATCCAGATAGGTCGCGAGGCTCAGGGGGGCCAACTCGGCGGCGCTGCGTTGCGCGGCGGCGGGCCGATCCCCTTCCAGCGCCAACAGCACACTGAGCGTGTAGCGGTTCGTCTGCGCGGGCACGCCCGCCGGCAGCACGGTCCCCACCCGCACGACGGGCCGCACGCGGAAGCGGCGCCGCACCAATTCCGGCACCAGGGCGGCCTGGATGAGGGAGCTTTTGCCGGCGCCGGACGGCGCATAGAACAGCACCAGCCGCTTGGCGATCAGCAGGTTCCGCAGTTCGGCCAGTTCGCGGGTGCGGCCATAGAGCCGTTCGCCGGCCTGATAGGCCCGGGGGCCGACATAGGGATTGGCCCGCTCCGTCGCTACCGCCATCAGATCGTCTCCTCCCCGCTCTGGTAGCGCGCCCATTGGGTCTGGAAATCGGCCAAAAACTGCTCCACGCCGCCCCAATAGATGGTCACATCCTTCGACGCAAAGTAGCGCTGCAAATAGCGATACACTTCCGCCGGTTTCGGAGTCTGGGGGCCGGCGGGCTTCAGCTGCACCGCGACATGGGGATGCTGCTCCCGCTGAATGGTGGTCGGTCCCAGCAGGCTGCGGAACAGCACGCGGAAGCTCCAATCGTCCAGACGAAAGCCCAGGAAGAGCAGGGCGCTGTCGGTAATCGCCGCCAGCACGGCGGACGGAATCTCTTGCTCGAAACGGGTCACACCGACCAGATAATCAAAATAATCGTCTTCTTTCAGCACCAGCGAGAAAGGCTGGGCCAGGTTGCCGAACAGGTGGTACACCAGGGGGCGGGCGGGGGTCGGCTGATAGTCCGGCTCGCGCACGTAGATCGACGGCGGCCAGCGCGGATCTTCCAACCAGCGGCACAGTTCGACCTGCGGCGCGCGCCCCGCCGCCCGCAATGCGGCGGTCAGCAGATTGTCGGGGTTGGCGGTGATATAGATGGGGCAGGGCAGCGCGGCTAGTAGCCGGTGGGGATCGGGCGGCTGCGCGGCCCAATATGTTGCCGCCACCGCGCGCAACAGATCATCCAACGGGGCTTTGCGATCTAGCAGTGGGCGTTGATCGCCGTAGCGTTCCAGGAGTTGGCCGGTCAGATATTTGCGAAACTCACTGCGGACGGTGTTGGGGTTTTCGACGGTCGCCAGAAATTGCGCCACCTGGGGCAGGTCGTCGGCGGCCTGGGGGATCCAAGGGAAGTCGAAGCCTTGCGCCCAACGCCGAGCCAGGTCGCGCGACGAGCCGATCAGCGGTTCCAGCAGGCGCGGACCGAGGATCGGCACACAGAGGCCGCTCTCCAGGTCGGTCAGTAGCGCACGCCAGCGTTCAAAGCCGGCCTCCGGCAGGATCACCGCCGGGGCAGTCGTCGCCGCCACCGGGAAGTCCCAGCCGAGCGTCTCGATAAAGGCGCGGATTTGCGGGTTGTCGGGGTTGGTATCACGAGCTCCTCGGATCAACTCCGTGAGCTTGCCCTGCGCTTCGGCCCACTCGATCAGGTCGAACACCATGTCCTTCAGCGGGTTCGCTTTGACCAGCGACTCCAGGTTTTCGCGCAGCACGGCGCGCACCAGGCGATGGAGCGCTTCCTGGCGGGGGAACGCCGCCAGTAGCGCGGCATGAAACTGTGGTAGCTGATCGGGGTCCAATGATTCCAGCACCGGCATTCCTCATGAGGCAAGCAGGGAGTCGCAGACGCAGTTGCAGGCGTGAATGGAACACGCCCCGGTTCTAACGCCGATTATAACACACTTTGCGGCGACACAAAGTCGGTCCTGCCTGACAAATCCACTTGCAACAGTGACAGCCGCGCTGCCAACTATATGCCTGATCCCTAAAGATATGAACCTCTTTCGGCATTTATTTCGTCGCCGGCGAGGGTCGAACCGCACGACAGCATGGCCGCTACATGGGCAAAGCCCCCTAACCAGCCCTAGCCCGATTTGACCCCGCCGGCGCGGGACAAGGGTCGCTGCGGCGACCGCGAATCGACAGGCTTGCGGGGGTGCCCTAGCGAGAGCAGTTCGCAATGTCTACCCCTGTCTAGGTAGTGGATTGGGGATTCAGCTTGTCGGGGGCCGCCGCGTAGAACCGTACAGCCTCACAGCTCAGATACACGCACGTTTTCAAGTTGGGGCGCGAACATTTAAGATACCGTCGGCGAACTCGTACTCGGAGACCCTTCGTTTTCGGGGGCTGGGCATAAGCGTCGGCTGGCGGAGCCGCGGCAGAGATAGAATCGGGTGACCGGGCACCGGGCGAACGGCGCGTCGCCACACGGTTGAACACGGGGAGCAGGACGCAGGACTGGCAACTGCTTGGACAGCGCGCGCCGTGCGTCGAAGCCCGCCCGGCCCCCGAAAACGAAGGGCCTCCTGGTTCGGCGGCAGCCCGCCGGGCGGAAAGTGCAGGCGGTAGGCCCGCGCACCGGAGAGCGGGCGGCCCGCGCCATCGACGTTCGTCCACCAATACATCGCCTCGTGCGGAACGTTCACCGGGCCGGGAAAGAGTTGGGCGTGCGCGGCGCGCAGCAACAGGCCGTTGCCGGGATCGCCCAGGCCGAACATGGTGATCCAGCCGTTGACTTGCGTGGCCTTGATCCGTGCATAAATTTGGGCCGTGACAAACGCCAGCCCGGCGCCGATGAGGATGCCCTGCACCACATCCTTACGCACCGTTCTGGCGTGGGCAAAGAAGATTAAGTCAAGGAGGAAAAGGCCGCAGATCACGCCGGTGAGGGCCGCAAGATACGTGGATGTTCTGCTCATATGATTGTTTTAGCACAGGGGGTTGCGTGGCGCAAGTGGTATCTGGGCATCGGGGGCACCGTATGTTTGGGGGATGCTACTACACTTAGAGTACTGGGTTCCTCGTTACACGAGTGGTCGGTTTACCCCCAAGTCTTGGGCAACCAGCGGGCGCAGGGTCTGCGCGGTGC
>JALYUO010000409.1 GCA_030853735.1 Chloroflexota bacterium | reverse complement strand
GGCACCGGCAGCGACCCCCATGCCGCGTTGCCCGTGCGCGCGGTGAGCGACCCCACCACGCCAACCATTATCGCCCCGACCACTACGCCTGCCCCGGCCAAACCCGCCCCATCCAGCCGCTCCGACGGCCCGCGCTGTCGCACCTGCGGCAACGCTCTCGCCCCCGGCGCGGCCTTCTGCCCCAACTGCGGCACCCCCGTCTGAGTGCGGAACGACGACGAGTGTTTAGTGTTTAGTGTTTAGTGTTTAGTGTTTAGTTCTAACGACCGCCACCTGATACCTGATACCTGATACCTGATACCTGATACCTAACGCCTGATACCTGATACCTAACGCCTGCCGTATGAACAACAACCGTTGGCTGCAAGCCTTGATCATTTTGCTGGTGCTGATCGCGACCTCGTGGATCGCGGGACAACTGTGGCTGTTGATCATCCAGTTTGCGGGCATCATCCTGCTGTTCTTCCTGGCCTGGTTGTTGGCCTTTGCCCTCAGCCCGATTGCGCGCGGCTTGCAGGCGCGCGGGATGCCGCAACCGGCGGCGGTGACACTGGTCTACCTGGGAATGCTGCTGCTGCTGGTATTCACCGGCCTGCTCGTCTTTCCGGCGCTGGCCGACCAGATCCGGCGGCTGATTGACGCAACGCCCGACTACAGCCGCCAGTTGGAGCTATTGGGCAACCAAAGCCTCGTCCAACTGAAAAGCTGGGGCGTGCGCGCCGAGGATATTAAGCTTGATTCGTTTTACGGCGCACTCACCGATCAGGTCAAGAACGTCGGCGGCAGCGTGCTGACCTTTGTCAGCGGCTTGGCCGGCTTCCTGTTTAACGCGATCATCATCCTGCTGCTGTCATTTTACTTTATGAAGGACGGCGACCGGATGTTCAACAGCACGGTGGCCGTGTTGCCGCGCACGCTGGGCAGCGAGTTGCAACTGATGGGCGACTCAGTGGCCCACGCCTTCGGCGGCTTCTTGCGCGGGCAACTGGTCTTTGCATTCCTCTACGCCCTGCTCAATGCGGTGATTATGGGTGTGTTCAAGCTAGACTATATCCTGATTGCCTCGATCCTGGCCGGGGTCGCCATGATCATCCCGCTGCTGGGCGGCTTCATCGCCTATGTGCCGCCGATCCTGATCATTCTGGTCACCCCCAACGCAGCGGGCAACTGGTGGATTCTGCTGGCGATCCTGTTTGTGGTGCAGACCCTGATGGCGCAGGTGGTCAGCCCACGCATCATGAGCCAGGCCGTAGGGATGCACCCGCTGTTTGTGGTGGCGGCGCTGCTGGGCGGCTTGCAGTTGGCGGGCACGTGGGGCGCGCTCTTCGGCATTCCCATCGCCGGCGTGGCGCAACAGGTGATCGGTCCCTATTTCGCCCGCCTGCGCGGCTTCTTTGATATACCCACCTCGGAACAGTCTGCCCTGGCGCTCGAAGGCACGCTGCCGACACCGACCATAGCCCCACCGCCGGCAGCCCCGCCGGTGATCGCCACCGTCAGTCCGCCGGTAGTCGCTATGCCGTTGCCGGGCACCAGCCAAGCTGCCATGCTGGCGAACTTGGCGCGCGGCCTGAGCCGCCGGGCGCTGAGTTTGCGCCGCCGCCCGCGCCCTTGAAGCGCCACTTCGCGGTCCTGGCCGGCTATTTCGCGCTGACGATCCTGGGCACTTGGCCGTTGGCGGCCCAGTTCACCACTGCGGTGCCTGGGGGCGGCGATGCGTGGCAACACCTGTGGAACCTGTGGTGGATGCGCCAAGCATTGACCACGCCGACCGACCCGTTTTTCACCAATGCGCTCTACTATCCCAACGGGGTGAGTCTGCTCTTCCACACGCTGGTGCCGCTGGAAAGCGCGCTCACCGTGCCCTTCCAACTGCTGGGCGTGGACCTAGTGCCGCTCTACAACGCCGTGCTGATGGGGTCGTTTGTGTTGGCGGGCTACGGCACTTGGTTGCTGGTGCGCGACCTGACCGGCCATGCCGGGGCCGCATTCGTGGCCGGCTTTGCCTTCGCCTTCTGCCCCTACCACCTCGGCCACCTGCTCGGCCACATGAATCTCGCCTCGCTGCAATGGATCCCCCTCTACCTTTGGGCGCTCTTGCGGGCCTGCGGCGCACCAGGGCAGCCACTCCCTTTCACCACGGAGACACGGAGACACGGAGAATTACGAAGAGGTGACGCTGCATCCGCGCAGGAGATTAAAGGGACGCAAGCGAGTGCAGAATCACATAAAAATCTCCGTGTCTCCGTGTCTCCGTGGTGGAATCCGCGCCGCCGTCCGCAAGCCGCAATGGCAGTGGTGGCCGGGCTGTTCTTGGTGGCGAACGCCTGGACGGAGTGGATCTATGTCGCTTTCCTGGGTGTGTTCACCGCCGGTTATGGGCTGTGGCGGCTGGCGGTGGATGGGCGTGGCGGGGCCGGACGGCGCGATTGGGGACCATTCATCGGGCGCATGGCGATCATTGGCCTCGTGTTTGGCGCGTTGGCCGGGCCGTTGCTCCTCCGCACCGCCGGCGCGCAGGCCGGGCAAAGCTGGATGCGCTTCCCGCCGCGTGAGACGCTAGTCTATTCGTCGGACTTGTTCGATTCGTTTGTGCCCTCGGCCTTGCACCCATTGCTGGGTGGGCCGGCGCGCGAGTTGGAGCGGCAGCAGCCGGAGCGCAACACCGCCGAGCGGTCGGTCTTCTTGGGCTACACCGTGCTGGCGCTGGCG
>JALYUO010000386.1 GCA_030853735.1 Chloroflexota bacterium | reverse complement strand
AGTTCCAGTCGCCCCGGCTACTGGAGCCGGGGCAGATCGTAGAGCCGCAGTTTAGGGCGGATCGGGTTGCTCTGACCTCGCGGTGCGCCTAGCTCCAGCCCGCGTAGGCGGGCTTCGTAGCGGTAGCGGCGCGTTCCAGTCGCCCCGGCTACTGGAGCCGGGGCAGATCGTAGAGCCGCAGTTTAGGGCGGATCCGGTCGCCCTAGCCTCGCGGTGCGCCTAGCTCCAGCCCGCGTAGGCGGGCTTCGTAGCGGTAGCGGCGCGTTTCAGTCGCCCCGGCTCCCCGCCCCGCTGCCACCAAATTAGCGGCAATGGCCTTGCACCCAGCAGGCTAAATGTAGGGCCGCCATTCAGTGCGGGGGCCGGCAATCCCCCTGCTGTGAGGATCATTCTTCGTGCCCCTGCGGGGTGGTGGTGAGCACCCTGATCTTGATATACGCCGCCATTTATTGCGGGGGGCGTTGCGTTGCCGATCCCCGCAATGAATGGCGGCCCTACACTCACGCCACCGGTGTTAGAAACGACTGTCAGGACACCCGGCAAAATCCGCTTGACAAGTCGGATCGCCTTAGTTTAGAATGGGAATCAGTTTCTAGCCAATTACCCCGTCGTGTGGACAAGGCATGGTGGCCGGTTGGGAGGACAACAACGATGGCAAAAGATGCCGGTACGGACCAGCAAGTCTCCCACAGCAGCCACACTCCCGCCGACCCCGACGTAATCCACGATCAAGCGCCGGTGCCGACCGGCGCGCCGCTTTATGCTCCGGCGCTGCTCAACGACCCGCGCATCCATGATCGCGGCAATGCCCCGGTGCGGATCAGCCTCATGCGTCAGATGCAACAGACGCACGGCAACCGCGCCGTGCAACGGTGGCTGGCCGGCCACGCCGCCCCGGCCGCTCCGGTGCTACAGCGCACGGCCACCTCCGCCCGCTTTGCCGGCGACAAGGAGTGGGAGCAGATATTTGCGGGGACCACAACGCTCCAGAAGGGCAGCCAGGGACTCACGGTGACGAAGCTACAGCAAGCCCTGGTGGATGCCGGCTATAAGCTGCCCAAGTCGGGGGTCAGCGGCAAATTTGACGATGACACGGCGACGGTGCTGAAGCAATTCCAAACCGCCGCCCACGTTGGCGCGACGGGGATACTCGATCAGGCCACCCTCACGGCGTTGGATGCGAAGTACCACACGCGCCAACCGTACATCGATCAGGCGAAGTTCGATCCCGCCCATCCTGATCAAGGGACGCGCACCCTCAGCCCCGCTGAACGCACCGCCGTCGGCAAGGCACTCGTGCCGCAGCGGGGCGTGGGCGGGACACCGGCGGTGTTCCAGGATGATGTCACGGGCGAGAAATACGGCGCGGCGATCCAGACGGCGCTCACCCAGCTGATTGCCAACCTCCATAAGAAACTCTACGCCGACAAAGCGCCTTTGCGTGCTGATCCGGCCCACAATATGCACGATTGGAGTGTGCTGGAAGCGCCGGCGGCCGGGGCCAAACAAGTGACCGACGATCTGTACGGCTCCTATGCCAAAGGGCCGAAAATGACCCATGCCGCCGGCAACTTCGTGGATCAATGGGAAGATGAACTACAGGCCAACAAGAAGCTGAAGGATCCTGACAAGCAGCGCAAGGCCCGCGAAAAGGTGATGTATCTGATCAACTCCAACTGCGCCGATATCAACACACGCCATTCTGCGGTGCCGACCGACGCGCAAGAGCAGGCTATTCTTACGCCCATCATCGCCTCCTTTGTGGATACCCCGGCGAAGGTGCAGACGCTGCTCGATTTAGATATTGGTTGGGAGGGGGCGCAGTTAGAAGGTACGATCTATCTGCAACGCTATAAGCAGAAGACGCAAGAGGGCAATCGTACCCAGTTGTGGAAACTATTCCACACCTGCATCCACGAGTATATCCACTCCTTAGCCCATCCCCAGTATATGGCCTACGCACGCACTTTGGATGCGACCCGCTACAACACCCTCGTTGAAGGGTTCGATGATTTCTTCACGCTCACCGTGCGGAAAACGGTCTCGATCACGCCGGCGCTACAGCAGCAGGTGGAGGGTCCGTATTTCGATGCCGCCGCGCCGGTGCCGGCGGTCAGATCGGGGGTCTACCCCTCCAACGCCCAAGCCGAGCAGGTGGTCGGCATTGTCGGCATTCGCAACGCGGAAGCCGCCTACTTCCAGGGGCGCACGCAACTAATAGGGAAGGTGTAACCGATGCCGCCGGTAAGCTGCACAACCGCCCGTCAGGCGCTGGAAACCCGCGACTTTCTGGACTGGCAGGGGCTGCCCGATGCTTGCACCGCCCACGATTTATGGGCTGATGTTCCCCAGGATCTCAGCGATTTGCCCCGCCGCCTGCTGGGGGATAAGGCCGAAGCCGCCGTGTTTGTCCTGCTGGATCTGCCGGGCTATTATCGGCCGCTGGCGAGTTTTTGCGCGGGCAAACTGGTCCTGTTTGACGGCACTAATCCCGAACTTGCCGGCGGATTCGCCCCACTGCGCGCGAATCTGGGGGAGCCGGTCGCCCGGCTTGATTGGTATCACGGCACCCTGCCCATTCCTGCCGGGGAGTGGGTGTACCCCGCCCGCGGCATCACCGTCTTTGTCAACACGACTGCGGAAGAGATCCTACATATCGCTCTGTATAGATCGACCAGCTTGGCAACCTACTGTAGCTCCTTGCGCCCCAATTTACGCAAGCGGCTCAACCCGCGTCCGCCGCGCTAGGCGTTGCGCGGCATCTGCCTGGGTAGGATCTTCCTTGTTTAGGGCGCTGTGTTTATAATTGTAGCGGCCACTCCGCAGCCAACACGTCATGGCCCGCTGTAGAGAGCTATCGTAAGCCAAAGGAGGCAGCGCATGGATGTGCAGCTGGTAACCAACGGCGCGCAGACGCTGATCGAAGGCGCGCCCGCCGTACAGCTACTACAATCGCCGGATGATGTGGTCACGTTGCTCGAAGCCTGTTTCGAGCATCGGGTCCGCACGGTGCTTTTGTATGCGGAAAACCTCACGGCGCGCTTCTTTGATCTCAGTTCGGGCGAAGCGGGGGCCATTCTCCAGAAACTCCGCAACTATCACATCAAGCTCGCGGTGGTCGCGACACCGGGCGGCAGCGGGCCGAGTCATAATTTTCAGGCGATGATGGCCGAGGAGCGGCACAGCAACGATTTCCGTATCTTTACCGAGCGGGCAGCAGCGGCAGCTTGGTTGCTGCCTGATGCGCCCGCTCAGCAACCGGCGGACTGACGGCGCTAGGGTGCAGTATCCGTGACCACTACGCCCAGCAGCCGGATCAGGCCCACCGCCTGGATCGGGTCTACGATGGCCCCGCGTAGATCGGCCACGCCGATTTTGAGGCCGTCCAGGCGGCAGCCGCGCAGATCGGCCCCCAGCAGTTTCACGCCCGACAGTTCGGCGTTGCTCAGGTCACACTCGTGGAACACCGCGCCGGACAGATCCGCGCTCTGGAAGCTGGAGTCGCTCAGGTCGCAGCCGCGAAAATGGACCCCCTTCAAGCTGCTGAAACTGAAATTCGCCAGCTTGCCGTTGCAGCCCTGCAACAGCGTCTCCTGCCACTGCCCCTCGGCAGCCTGGAACCCCAACAAGCGGCAGTCCCGCAACGCGACACGATGGAAGCGCGCGCCGGCCCAGCGCGCATTGGCGAAATCGCACGCGCTAAACAGCACATCGCGGCAGCGCAGCTGCTGGAACTCGGTGCCGGTCAGACCCAGACGGGTGAAGTGGCTCCCGATCAGGCTCACCCCGTCCACCGTCTGCCCGGCCAGATCGCCGCCCGTCACGATCAGATCCGTGTAGGTCTCCTCACTGCGAAGCGGATCAGCGACCAGATCCATCGCCGTGGGCTGGGCGGGCAAGCGGGGCGGCTGCGGCGGCTTCGGTAAGGTATCTTTCGGCACCGATTCGTCCTTTCACGCTAAGTCTCATTGGGAAGATTGGGGGCTGTGGGAGCGGCCTCCTGGCCGCGATGCGCCGGCCACACCCCGATCTAACTCGCTCACCATCCCTGGCAGAGGGGTAAGGGGGTAGTCCATCGCGGCCAGGAGGCCGCTCCC
>JALYUO010000382.1 GCA_030853735.1 Chloroflexota bacterium | reverse complement strand
GGGGGAGAGAGAGAGGAGATCGGGGAATGAGAAAGGGGTCCTCTCTCTCTCCCCCGCCGTAAGGGTGTCGCCCTGACAAGGGGCTGCTTTTGCCAAGCTTTTGCAGAAACAAAAGCGGTCTTGCTTTATGATCTGTTCTGGATGTGCAACTTGACTCGGTTGTGTTATGATGGGAACAATTAAATAGACCTGATGCTGCCTGTGAGCAGCGCAGATTGAATCCACTGCTCCGTGACGGCTGAACCTGGGAAAGCAAGGTATCCGGTGGTAATCTGCAAATGCAAAGGCCAGAGCTGGTAACTCTGGCCGCTGCAGGGGTTGGTCGGCGTTGTCGCGCCTAAGTCGAAGATGTGGCTTCAACCTATGAACGATCATAGCATTTTGCCTGCCGCAGGTCAAGCGGCAAGGTTTCCCGATATACCTTTGGTGGCCGGTGGCACTCTTGCGAGTGTACCGGCTGTTGTGCTTTCTGAGCCATTACGTAAGGGGGTATCTTGTAAATCACACTTACACAAGACGGTGTTTGGGTCTGATGTGTCCAGCCGGGCGATCTTCGATTCTCTGTCTCCTGCTAATCAGCAGGTCGCGCTTGACAGTATTGCGAAAAGTGCTTCCGCACTATCCACAGCAACCGAGCCTACGGGCAAGGTTCGGCGCTACATTTTGCAGGCGGGGGGGCGTGAATTGATGCCTGATGAACGTATAGCGCATTGTATGCGGACTCCCTACGGGGGGTCGGTGGATGTGGTTCATATTCCTGAGAGTGGCACGGCTACTTATCGCGGTTTGCAGACGTGTAAATCTGTCTGGATGTGTGCGGTTTGTGGCTCCGTCATAAGTGAACGGCGACGGCTGGAACTAAAGCAAGGTATTGCTGCGTGGCGCGCTCGTGGTGGTCGGGTGGTCTTGTTGACTTGGACGGTGCCGCATGGTCGCTATACGGAGCTAGGGCCGCTTCTGGTGGCTCTCAAAGCGGCTCGGCGGTTGCTGCGTTCTGGTCGTGCCTCTAACCTTCTTCGTGGTCGCTATGGGGCTGTGGTCGGCTCGGCTCGTCGCCTTCTCTCGGTGCGTGCGCTCGAAGTCACCCACGGTAAAAACGGTTGGCATCCGCACGTACACGAATTGCTGTTCTGCGATCCTGATGTGGACCTCGTAGAACTGCGGGCTTGTCTCTTTGGCCTTTGGTCGGCGGCGGTCGCGGCGCAGGGCTTGGGTAAGTGTTCGCCCGATGCCTTCTACCTGGAAGATGCTGGGCAACGGGTAGACGACTACGTTACCAAGTTTGGGCGCGATCCTTCCTGGGGGCCGGAGTCGGAACTATCGAAGCAAGTTGTTAAGACCAGTAAAGCGGGTAGTACTCCTATGGATTTGCTGGTTGCTTATTGCTTCAATCAAGATATTGATGCTGGTCGCCTTTGGCAAGAGTATGCGCGGGTGTTCTTTGGTCAACGGCAGTTAGAATGGTCGCCCGGCCTGCGTGCGCTTCTGGGTCTGGTGGCTGAAAAAACTGATGCTGAACTGGTAGACGAGCATACCCAAGACGGCTACATTCTGGCTACGCTGACTCTGGATCAATGGCGCTATATCCTGGCGAATGATGCGCGGGCCGAAGTGCTTATTGCTGCCTCTGCTGGGGATGCTGATGTGTTCTGGCAATACTTGGTTTTGCTGCGTGTACCTGGGGCCGAGGGCCGATCATCGCCCGTGCGTGTTAGGGCGATTAGCGGCCCCGGCCATGGTGATGCTTGACGGCTGCATTTTCTGGTAGTATTATAGGGTTGACAAAAGAAACGGGCCAAGCCGGTGTAACTAGCACCTGCCCAGCCCTGGCCCACTACTGAGGTTAGCAGCAGGGGGTTAGCATATCATAGCATTTTCTAGGCACTTAGCCCACTAACCGGGGCGGAGTGCCTTTTCTGCTTTCCAGGGGGTAGCGCAATGGTCAAAATCGAGATCGAGGTAGAAACTGCGACACCTGTAGAAATGATCAGGGCGCTTGGTTCTATCGTGTTCAATGTGGATAGTCGGCATTATTTTGTTTTGACTTCGGTTGGCTTTGTAGATGATGATGGTAATAATCCTTATTGGGCGGCATCTCTGACTGAACATATGCCGAATGTTGGGGAGGCCGATAATGAATGAGCGTGTGTCGTTCCCTGACCTGCATCTGCCTGCGCTGGGGGCGGTGCCGCAACAACTCGATCTCGACCAGCAGCGTGCGCGGTGGCGTTCCCTGGCCGGGGCGGTGGCTGGGGTGGTGTTGTCGCCCTGGTTGGCTTGGAAGCTGACGGACCTGGGCTGGGTCGGTCCGGTGGATGCGCTGTTCTTCCTGCTGGCCGGGGAAGCGGTGTCGCTGCTCGGCGTGGGCTGGGGGCTGATCGCATTTCGTGAAGATAAGAACCGTGAGGTATTGCGCCTGCAACGGGCGGGTCAAGAGAGCCGGCTATTTGAGCAAGGGTACTCGGCGCTCTATGCGGCGTTCGACCAGGTCGCCCAGTCCGCGCTTTCCCCTGATCATGTCGCGCTGCTCAATTTCGGGCAATTCGACGAACGGCTTTCTTCGGTCGCTGGCCGGGTGGATGATATAGCTGCGGGGGTTATGGCTGCGTTGCATCGTGAGCCGGCTGCACCGTCGGTCACTGTTTGCAGTGTGCCGGCACAGTGTAACGCCGGCGGCGAGGCGCTTGGTAAGATCGCAAAAACTGCGACACCTGCGCTGGAGTCGGAGCCGTCAATTCTTCCGTTGCTTGACTGGCCCTATTCGCCGTTGGCTGAATGCTTCGTGGGCCGGGCAATTCAGGGTCAGGGCTTCGGCCTAAAGTCGTTTCTTGACTTGGGTATTTGTTCTGAGCCTGAGTACCGCGATCTCGTTGGTCAACTGCTGGCTGCTGGTGTGTTGGTGCGGGTAGATGGTCGCCCGGCGCTGGCTGCTGATTTGGATGCGTGGCGTTCGGCCTGGGCGCTGTCGGCTGCCGACTTTGCCCAGCAAATGGCGTTCGAGGATGATGCTCACCGGTGGGCTGCTGATTTGCTGGCTGTTGTCCCCTCCCCTGTTGCGTCAAGCAACTAGGGGGAGGGGATTGCTATCCCTTGCGGGGTCGCCCTACTGGCCGTGGTGGGTTCTCGGCGCGCTGTTGTTCACGCTTGCGGCTTATCGAAGCTGCGGCTACGCTGTTATGCACGTCGCCTGCTCTGCACTCTTCGCAGTAGGCAGGCTTTGGCCCTGGAAAGTGCCATGTCTCTACCGTCGTGTAGCACCACTGGCATTGGTACTCAATCCTGGTGGCCGTAATGGTTCTCGTATATCCGCGCTTCGTCGTGACTGTTTTCGTGGGTGTTGGCTCGTTTGGCTCTGACATGGCCTAATCCCCCTCTAATTATGTTGATGTCTCTAACTTCCCTAGTATACCGGCTGGGGGAAGGGTTGTCAAGGTCTGTCTAGGAA
>JALYUO010000368.1 GCA_030853735.1 Chloroflexota bacterium | reverse complement strand
ATCTCACGGCCCACCGCCCACGGCCCACCGCCCACGGCCCACCGCCCACGGCTCACGGCTTACCGGCCGCTTCTACGTCAATCAGGGCCGCCAGTTTGTTGGCGAGGCGCACGCTATAGTTTTGCCCGCGATCCTGCGGATAGACCTGGAACATATTGCCCAGGTAGAGATTGGGGATGGGCGTGGTCAGCGGCGGGATGTGCGCGGCGTAGTCGCGCGTGACCACTGGCTGGGCGTAGGGCGCTTTGAACACCCACTGCTCCGTCACCCACGACTCGTCAAACGCCGGGTTCAGCTTTTTGAGATGGGGCAAGAACTCGGCCACGGTCTCGGCATCCGATTGGCGGAAGTAGCGGTGGTCCATCGGCAGGTAGTTGCCCAGGTAGAGCAAATGCCGTCCGCCGTAATCGCCGGCGGGCATCATGTTGGTATGCTCCACCGCCGCCAGGAAGGGGAAGCCGGGGTCGTTGATGTTCAGCCAATATACGCCGTCGAGCAATGGCTGGTTGAGGGCCAGGATCGCGCAGTGCGCGCCCAGCGCGTTGCCCCAGTCGTAGCGTTGGCGATAGCCGTCCGGCAGCCCCTCGGCCAATTTCAGGAACAGGCGCGTGGGCAGGGTGGAGACGACGCGATCATAGGTTTCCGGCCCGGCGGCGGTTTCCACGACAATCCGCCCGTCAGCCTGGGGCGCGATGCGGGTCACGGCGGTGTGCAAGCGGATCGTGCCGCCCGCCTTGCCGATCTCTTCGCCCAGCCGGTTATACAGTTGCTGGAAGCCGCCTTTGAGGTAGCCTAACTGGAAGCTGCGGTAGTGGACACGCGCCCAGAACCAGGGCGCGGCTACTTGCGCGGCATAGGCGCTGCCGAACTTCGATTCCAGCAACGGGCCGAACACCACGTCGTAGGCTTCCTGGCCCATCCAGCGTTTGATCCACTGCTGGGCCGTGCTTTTGCGGAGGCGGCGATAATCCGGCTCGGCTTTGAGATAGGCCGACGCGGCACCGAGCCGCAAGCGGCTGAGGAGGCTGATCGGGCTGAAGCGCAGCACATCGCCCACGCCGGCAAAGGTGCTGTAGATTTTGCCCTTGTAGCGCGTGCCGGTGAACTGGGTCAGCCAGAGCAACTTGTCGCCCAGCCCCAGTTCGGTCAGCAGATCCTGGATGTCCCGGTCGGAGCGAAACAGGTGATGATAAAACTTCTCTAAATAGACCCCGTTGTCGCCGATGGGTACGCCCGCCGCCAGCCCGCCCAGTTCGCCCTCTTTCTCGATCACCGTCACCGCCGCGCCGCGCCGCGCCAGGCGATAGGCCGCCGTGAGGCCCAGTGGCCCGCCGCCCAACACCGCAATTTGCATTTTAGCCATCCAATGTCTCCTATAGAAACAGCCGGGCATCTGTGCCCGGCTGCTGCTCCCAGCGCGGAGTCCGGCGGGGGTTAATCTTCGCTGTAAATATCGAGCGTGATGCTGCCCTCTTTGGGGTCGAAGCCGGGGAAGGGATAGCGCGTATCCCACTGGTTCAGCCGCCGCGCCTCGTCCTGGGTGTAAATATCAAGGCCACGACTGCGGTACTTCTCGTAGACCGCGCTGTATGCGCCCGCCGGGTTGCCGTCGCGGCGCAGGCCGTCGCTGCCGTAGGTGCCCAGGTTGACCCGGATCATCGGCGCCTCGGCCTCTTCCGCCGTCACGGTATCAATCTGCGGCTGCCAACGGTCGTTTTCCAGCCACGCCATTTCCTGTTTGCCGCGCACCGTCAGGACGTGCAGCTTTTTGTGGCCCCGCTCCTCGTCTTCGGTCGGCTGTTTGCTCTTTTTGCGAAACATCGGTAGCATTCGCGTGTCTCCCTACGCTGCCGGATCTCAATTTTCTAAGCCCCCGTATCTTAGCACAAAGAGGGCCAGAGTGTCAAAAATGCGGAATGCGGAATGCGGAATGCGGAATACGGCGGATCGTGTTGTAGGAGGCGGTTCCACCCAGCGACGGCGTGTAGGAGGGTGGAACCGCCCCGCGACCGTGGCCTGCGACGACTGTCACGCTAGGGGCGACCCCCTACGGGGGAGATCGAGGTCGGCCAACCATCGCGGGGCGGAGCCACCCTCCTACAATTGCGCGCTACCCGGTGATGCGCTGCGCTGCATAGCTGATTATTTCAACCCCGTCCGTCCGCAAAATTATCGTCGAAATCTCCGTGTCTCCGTGCCTCCGTGGTGTCGTTCGCCGCCTGCTTTAGCGCAGGGTTGAGGGCAAGATGCCCAGTTGGCTGCGGTATTTGGCGACCGTGCGGCGGGCGACGCGGATGCCTTCATCGCGCAGCAAGGTCACGATCTCGCGGTCGGTGAGCGGGCGGCCTTCACGCACCACGATCTCTTTGATCACATCTTTGATCGAGAGCGAGGCAGTGAAAAAGTCGGCAAAGGGCACCACATGGCGGTTGGGCAGCATCACATATTTGCCCGCCGTGGCGCGGCTGACAGTCGATTCGTGCAGCCCCGTGCGCTCGGCCACCTGCGCGCGGGTGAGCGGGCGCAACTGGCGCACGCCGTTGCGGAGAAAGCTCTCTTGCACCTCGACCAGCACGCGCGCGATCCGCAACATCGTTTCGCGCCGCTGGTTGATGTTCGACATGAACAGCTTGGCGCGCGCGACATATTGCTGGATGTGGCGCTTTTCCTCGTCGGAATAGTGGCCTTCTTTGCCGCGTAGCTCGCCGGCCAAGCGATTATACATCGGGTTGAGTCGCATAAAAAAACGGCGCGACTCCATCACTTCGACCACAAACTCGCCCTCTTCCAGCTTGATCACCACATCGGGCGACACATATTGCGCCCGCGACGGGCTGCCCCAGGTCTGAAAGTCCACCGCGTCCATGACCGGATAGGGAGTCAGATGGGCTTTGATGAAATCGCGCGCCGCCGCGACCGCCTCCGAGGAGATGCCGAGTTTCTGGGCCATATAGCCGTATTTATGCGCGCCGAGTTCGGCCAGATAGTCGCTGAGGATGGTCCGCACATTAGGCGGTTCGGGAATGTCCTGCTCATGCACCATGTAGTCCAGTTGCAGCAGCAGGCACTCGCGTAGGTCGCGCGCGCCCAGGCCCGGTGGGCCGACGTGCTGCAACTCTTCCAGCACATGGGCCACGCGCGTTTCGTCCACGCCCAGCCGTTGCGCGATTTCGTAGACCGCTTGCGCGAGGAAGCCACGCTCGTCCAGGCTGCCGATCAAGAACTCGGCGATAGGAATGTCGCTGCGGTCGAGGACGGCGTGCAAGTCGGCCATCAGCCGTTCGCCCATGGTGCGTTCGGCGGCCACCAGGGTCATTGGGTCAAACTCTTCGTCGTCGCCGGCCACGTTATAGCTACCGCCGACGGTGTAATCGCCGTAGCCGTAGTCTTCGAAGTTGGGGCCGTCGAGATTGGCCGCGCTTTCGCTGGTGGTGCGTTTGGCACAATTGCTGCACACATTGCCGTGGATCTGTTCCCCACAGATGGGGCAGGTTTGGTGTTCCACGATGTCGAAAGCCGGGTTGTCTTCCGCTTCCAACTTGATCGCTTTTTGCAAATCCATGGAAGAGAGGGCGAGAATCTGATTGACGGCAATCAGGGTCGGGGAGACCCGTGCGCCCATTTCCGCCGATACGTCATAGCTGAGGTCCAGGTCCACGATGCGGTTCTCCTGTGCGCGTAGATACCGCCTCCTGCGCCCGGCAGGGGCTACCACCGCAGGAAGAGCATCCCGGAGTGATCACGCCCGCGCGCAGCGTCCTCCTGGCATGAACGGAGCAGAGGTCTCGGTGCTAGGGGTTCGTATGTTTGTGCAAGCGCACAAGGTCGCTTTATGAAACATTAAGCAGAAACCGTGCCAGAGGCGACGGAATGGACCCCGCCCCCTGCCCTACGCAGGAAGGGGGCATCTTAGGACTTATGCAAAGTCCGCAACGGCGGTCCAGCCGGTGACGCGGAGGCAGCAGGCCGTCCCCGAATGCGGAACGAATACCCGAATGCGGGGGACACTGCGGGGAGTGCCGGGGGCTACAGCCGCCGCCGACTGCGGGCCGCCGGCCCAGCGGCGGGTGCAGCCCCCGCTATTCGGGTATTCGTTCCGCATTCGGGGACGGCCTGCCCCAGACGAAACCGCTACGAAGGCAGAGGGAGTCTCGCTCAGTGGCGCTTGTGGTATAATAGAGCGATTGCCCGTCAGGTCTGCCCATGCGGGCGTGCCTGACACCGAAGCTCTTAGGCATCAGGCAGCAGGAGACGACCAGCGTAGACCTGACACCTGACACCTGACACCTGACACCTGACAGCCCGCAAGGAGACCGCAACGGCGATGGTCCATCACGCACACAAACCCGACCTGGATAAGAATCTGAACTGCGAAGCGTTCATCGTGGATGCCGTTCGCACCCCGATTGGCCGCTATAACGGCGCGCTGGCAACGGTGCGCCCTGACGATCTGGCCGCCTGCGCGATCAAGGCGCTGGTCAATCGCACCGGTATGAACCCTAACGTGATCTGCGATGTGGTGCTGGGTTGCGCGAATCAGGCCGGCGAAGACAACCGCAACGTGGCGCGCATGGCCGCGCTGTTGGCGGGCCTGCCGATCACCGTGGGCGGCACGACCATCAACCGGCTCTGCGGCTCTGGTCTGGATGCGATCAACTACGCGGCCGCTAACATTCGGTCGGGCTGTGGCGAAAGCTTTATCGCCGGCGGCGTGGAGAGCATGACCCGTGCGCCCTATGTGATGGGCAAGCCGGGCGAAGGCTTTGAGCGCGGCAACCGCGAACTGTACGACACCACGCTGGGTTGGCGCTTCACCAATCCGCGCCTGGCTGAGATGTACTACCCGCATAGTATGGGCGAGACGGCGGAGAATGTGGCCGAAAAGTGGCAGATCAGCCGCGCCGAGCAAGACCAGTTCGCCTATGAGAGCCAGATGAAGGCCAAATCGGCCATTGAAGGCAACTGCTTCCGTGAGGAGATCACGGCAGTGCCGGTGCCGCAGAAAAAAGGCGACCCGATCATGTTCGACACCGACGAGTACCCGCGCTTCGATACCACGCTGGAAAAGCTGGGCAAACTCCGTCCGGTGTTCCGCGAGGGCGGTACGGTGACGGCGGGCAACGCCAGCGGCATCAACGACGGCGCGGCGGCGGTGCTGGTCATGTCGGGCAAGCAGATCGCCGAACTGGAATACCGCCCGTTGGCGCGCATCCTGTCCTGGGCGGTGGCCGGCGTGGACCCGGCCTACATGGGCGTGGGTCCCGTGCCTGCCGTCCGCAAGGCGCTCAAAGGCGCGGGCCTGACCATCGCCGACCTGGACCTGATCGAACTGAACGAAGCCTTTGCCAGCCAATCGCTGGTGTGCATCCGCGAACTGGGCCTGGACCCGGCCAAAGTGAACGTGAACGGCGGGGCCATCGCGCTGGGCCACCCGCTCGGCTGCTCCGGCGCGCGCCTGATGACCACGTTAGTCCACGAAATGATCCGCCAGGGCTGCCGCTACGGCCTAGCGACGATGTGCATCGGCGTGGGCCAGGGCATTGCCACGGTGATTGAGCGTGTGTGACGAATGCGGAATGCGGAATGCGGAATGCGGAATGCGGATTGCGGAATAACGACGAGTTCTGAGTTCTGAGTTCTGGGTTCTGAGTTCTGAGTTACGAATTGATGACTAACGACCGATACGCTGACCCCTGATTCCTAAACACAAAGGAGTGTTACACAGCGATGAATCAAACGGACACGGCTCCCCCAGCGACGGGCTTGGAGCGCACTAAGTGGCAACTGATCATCAACGGCGAGCAGGTGGATGCGGCGGATGGGGCGACCTTCGCCACGTATAACCCGGCCACCGAAACGGTGCTGGCGCAGGTGGCCCAGGCGGGCAAGACCGATGTGGACCGCGCGGTGGCGGCGGCGCGCACGGCCTTCGAGGGCGGCAAATGGCCGCGCACCTCGGCGGCGCGGCGCACCAGTATCATGTTCAAGATCGCTGAGATCATGCGGAAGCGCAGCGATGAGATCGCGCGCCTGGAAGTGCAGAACAATGGCAAAGCGATCAGCCAGGCCAAAGCCGAACTGGGCCAGGCCATTGAAGACTTTGAGTTTTTCGCCGGCGCCGCCACCAAGATCATGGGCCAGACTATCCCGGTGCCGGGCACGTTCTTCAACTACACCGTGCGCGAACCGGTCGGCGTGTGCGCGCAGATCGTGCCCTGGAACTACCCGATCATGATGGCCGCCTGGAAGCTGGCCCCGGCCCTCGCGGCGGGCAACACGATCATCCTCAAACCGGCCAGCGCCACCCCCTTGACCGCGTTGCTGCTGGGCGAAATCTGCCAGGAAGCGGGCCTGCCGCCGGGCGTGGTCAATGTGCTGCCCGGCCCCGGCGCGGAGATCGGCGCGTATCTGGCCGAACACCCCGGCGTGGACAAGATCGCTTTCACTGGCGAGACGGGCACCGGGCGCGACATCATGCGCCGGGCGGCGGGCACATTGAAGCGCGTGACGCTGGAACTGGGCGGCAAGTCGCCCAACATCGTGTTTGAGGATGCCGACCTGGAGAACGCGATTAACGGCTCGCTGTTCGCCATCTATTACAGCGCCGGCCAGTCCTGTGAAGCGCGTTCGCGCCTGTTTATCCACGAAAGCCTGTATGACCGCTTTGTAGAGGGCTTTGTCGCCAAAGCGGCCCGTCTGCGCGTGGGCGATCCGATGGATGAGCAGACGCACATGGGGTCGCTGATCAGCCGCAAGCAGTGGGAGACGGTGCAGAGCTATGTGGACCTCGCCCAGCAAGAAGGCGCGCAACTGCTGACCGGCGGTGGTCGCCCGGCCGGCGCGCCAGAGAAGGGCCACTATTATATGCCGACCGCGCTGGGCAACGTGGCTAACAAGATGCGCGTGGCGCAAGAAGAAATCTTCGGCCCGGTGGTCACGATGAGCCGCTTCAGCAGCGAGGCCGAGGCGATCAAGCTGGCGAACGACGTGATCTACGGGCTGGCCGGGACGATCTGGACCAAAGATGTGGGCCGGGCCATCCGCGTGGCGGGCGCGATCCGCTCCGGTGTGGTCACGGTCAACACGCCCTACACCGCCTTCCCCGGCCTGCCCTTCGGCGGCTACAAGCAGTCCGGCTTTGGCCGCGAACTGAGCCTCGACGCGCTCAATCTCTACACCGAGCTAAAGAGCGTGCTGATCTATACGGGCGAGCGGGCGGTTAATCCGTTTGGCCTCTAGCGCGTGAGGCGTGAAACGTAAGGCGTACTGTAACAAGTAGCGGTTTCAATGATCGTATTTTACGTTTTGCGTTTGTAACTATTCAGACTATGATTATAAGAGAGAACCTTGTCATTCTGAGCGCAGCGAAGAATCTGTCGGGGTGGGTACAGAGTCACCCACGGGCATACGCAGGGCAGAGTGAGTCGCTGCAATGGGACTGATTCGCAAGGCGGCTGATTCTTCACTGCGTTCAGAATGACAAGGTTCTCTCATTTAGCCCAAACCTGAGTAGTCACTTACGTTTTACGTTTCACCCACCCAGGTAGCCCATGAACATTCGCATCACGAAACTCTATCAGGACGCGCCGTTTGCGACGCTGGAAGTGGCTTTCAATAGCGACCCGCAGGGGGTGGCGATGATGGCCGATATTATCGCGGCCACCGGCTACACTTTCGAGCGCCCGCCGGCCAACCGCTTTGCCCTGCGCGAGATCCACCTCGCGCGCATCGGGGACCGGGCCAAGCTAGAGGAAGCCTACCTGCGGGCCGGCACGGCTGCCGAAAAGTACGGTCCCGTCCACGACAGCCAGAAGGATATGCACGGCCCCGACGACCGTTCGGCGGACCGGGGCGGCGTGTGACGAGTGTTTAGTGTTTAGTGTTTAGTGTTTAGTTACGGCGGGTTGTAGGAGGCGGTTCCACCCGGCGTGGCTGCCCCACCGTGATCTCCGGCCAGGGACGATCCTGGCATTCGAGTATTCGCGCCGTATGCGGGGACGGCCTGCGGGCAAAATCCCGCCCGGCCCACTGTCGGGGGACACAGCCCCCTCCTACACGCCCGGCCCATTTGCCGCAATGTGATCTTGTTAATGTCTCATTATTCAGCCCTCACCACTAAACTCCTAGCACTTGTCGCGCTCACGATCCTGCTGATCGGGCTGCAACTCGCGCCGCAGTGGCCGCGTGCGCCGCTGGGGGCGACGGTGCCGACGGTGACACCGCTGCCGGCGCAGGTGGCGACGCACAACCCCAAGATCGGCGTGCATACGCGGCTGACGGATGAGGCCGACCCCGCCGCGATCCGGCAGACGTTGCAGATGGTGCGGGCGATGGGCGCGCCGTGGGTGACGGAGTATTTTCCGTGGGTCTATATTCAGCCGACCGACGCGGCGCACTTTGATTGGACGCACGCCGATCTGGTGGTGGATGCCGCCGCCGCCGAGGGGCTGACGTTGATCGCGCGCTTCGACGGCACGCCGGCCTGGGCGCGGCCCGCCGATAGCACCTGGAAGTACCTGGACCCCGATCATTATGCCGACTTCGCGGCCTTTGTCGGCGCATTTGCCACGCGCTACCGGGGTCGGGTGCGCTATCTGACCATGTGGAACGAGCCGAACCTGAGCGCGGAATGGGGCAGCCGTAAGCCCGACCCGGCGGCCTATACCGCCCTGTTGCGGCAAGCCTACCGCGCCGCCCACGCCGCCGATCCCGGCTGCATTGTGCTGCTGGCGGGCCTCGCGCCAACGTTGGAGCCGCCGAGCAGCACGCTGGGCCTGCGCGATACCGATTTCCTGGAGGGGGTCTATGCCGCCGGCGGGCGCGACAGCTTTGATGCGCTGGCGATCCACGCCTACGGCTTCACCGCGCCGCCCGATCAGCCCGCCGCGCCTGACACGCTGAACTTTGCCCGCGCCGAACTGTTGCGGGCGGTGCTGGTGCGCCACGGCGACGCGGCCAAGCCGGCGCTGATCACCGAGGGCGGCTGGAACGACAACCCGCGTTGGCTGCTGGCGGTCAAGCCCTACGCACGCATCACCTATACGCTGGCGGCCTATGCGAAGGCGCAGCGCGATTGGCCCTGGTGCCAAGCGGTCACGCTGTGGGCCTTCCGCTACCCCAAGCCGGCTTACACCTATTTCGACGGCTACACCTTTGTCACGCCCGATTTTCAGCCCAAGCCGATTTATGACGAAGTGCAACGCTATGCGGCCACCGGAGTCTTGCCGGGACCATGACGATCAACACGGAGACACGGCTCACTCGGTCCATGACGATCAACACGGAGACACGGAGACACGGAGGATGATAAGGGATTGCGCTTGTGCCGCGTGCTACTTGACATAATGCTAGTGCTGGCTCTGCTGGGGTTGGGCGGGGTGGTGATGGCGGGCAACCGGCCTGCGCCCGATGCGGCGTGGGAGCGGGTGGCGGCGCGCGGCGTGCTGCGGATTGGCACCGACCCGACCTATCCGCCGTTCGAGTCGGTGGTGGGCGGGCGCTATGTGGGCTATGATATTGCGCTGGGGCAGGCGCTGGCGGCGGATCTCGGCGTGCGGGTGGAGTGGGTGCCGTTGGCGCTAGATGGGCAATACGATGCGCTGCTGGCCGGGCAGGTAGATGTGCTGCTGTCGGCCTTGCCGCTGATCCCAGAGCGGCGGCAGGAGGTGCGCTACTCGCAGCCCTATTTCCAGGCCGGGCCGCTGTTGGTGGTGCGCGCGGGCGAGGGGACCATCGCGGGGCCGGCGGATCTGGCCGGGCGGCGCGTGGCGGTCGAATTGGGATCGGATGGGGATATGGCGGCACGGCGGTTGCAGCGCACCACGGTGCCGGGCCTGCAATTGGCCGCGACCTATCATAGTGCGGCGGATGCACTGGCCGCGCTGGCGGCGGGGCAAGCGGATGCGGCCGTGGCGGATCCACTCGCGCTGGCCGCTGCGCCGGAACGGGCCGCGTTGCGGGCGTTGGTTCCGCCACTGGCCGATACGCCGTATGTGGCGGTGGTGAAGGTCAGCAGCCCACGCTTGGCCGCCGCCATAGAGGCCACCATTGCGACGGCCCGCGCATCGGGTGCGTTGGCGCGCATGATGGGTGGCCCGTAAGTAGGACATCCGACCGCGGTATCGTAAAAAGGAGTCACTATGGCTACATCGTTGAATCTGCGCCCCCTACTCACGGCTGCCCAGCGGACCAGTGCGCTACAGGCGGGGATGCGCGTTGAAGTGGCAACCGTCGCGTGGATGACGGTGGAAGCCGTGGTCGCCATTGGGGCAGGCATTGCGGCGCGCAGTGTCCTGCTCACGGCCTTTGGTATTGATAGCATTATCGAATTGCTTACCGGCGGGGTGCTGCTCTGGCGGTTGGCAACCGAAGTGCGCGGCGGGGCACTGGATCAGGTGGAACAGGCGGAACGGCGGGCAAGCTGGATCGTCGGGATTGGCCTAGCTATCCTCTGTCTCTATGTGGTCCTCAGCGCGGGAGCCGGCGTGCTATTGCACAGCGCAGCTGAAAGCTCGCCTATCGGGATTGGCTTGGCGCTACTCGCGCTGCTGATTATGCCGCTGCTCGCCTGGCGCAAGCGTGACATCGCCGCGCGAATCGACAGCCCTGCACTCCGTGGCGATGCTGCTTGCTCCATTACTTGTGCCTATATGTCCGCGACCATGCTGCTGGGCTTGGTCCTGAACGCTGGGTTGGGCTGGTGGTGGGCCGACAGCTTGGCTGCACTGAGTTTACTCTATTGGTTACTCCCTGAAACGCGCGCCGCGCTGGCAAGCGCCCGGTCGGGGCAGGGAGGCGGCTGTTGCGGGATCGAGCAAGAGCAGGTTTAGCGTGGGCGCTGACCACTGCACGATTGCTTTCCCGGTACGGTAAAGGAGACGCAGCGTGACCGACTCTGTGGCCTCGGATCACCCCGCCATCGAGCGCATTGTGCTGGCGCGGGGCACGCGCGGCATGGCGCGGCTGGCGCGCCATTTGCCGCCCGACTTTGTGGCGCGGGCGGCGCGGGCCGCGTGGGACGCGCGGGCGCGCACACTGATCACGACGGGCTTCCATGTGGCGGGTGCGCCGGAGACCGATGGCCCGCCGGGGGCGTTTTTCCTGGCGCGCGGGCTGGCCTGGGGTGGCGGCACGGTCGGCTTCGTGGCCGAGGAGGATACGCTGGCCCTGCTGCGGGCATTGACCGCAACGTTCTGGCCGGCGGATCTGCCCGCGCCGGCGTTTTGCCCCTTCCCCATCATGGATGCGGCGGCCAGCCGGCAGCGCGTCGCACAACTGGCCGCCGCCCGGCAGCCCAGTCTGGTGGTGGCGATTGAACGGTGCGGGCGCACCAGCGACGGGCGCTATCTGAATATGCGTGGCGATGACATCACGCCGGTCACGGCCCAGGTAGACGAATTGCTGGCGCTGCCCGGCGCGGTGGCGGTGGGCATCGGCGACGGCGGCAACGAGATCGGCATGGGCTGCCTGCGCGCCGCGCTCCAAAGCGATCTCGACTACGCAGCGCCCTGTGTTACGCCGGTGGACTATCTAGCGGTCGGCACCGTCTCCAACTGGGTGGCTTACGGCGTGCTGGCCTATATGAGCGGTTGGGCCGGGCGCGACTTGTTGCCGACGGATGCCGAGTCGGGGGCGGCGTTGCAGCAGTTGGCGGCGCTAGGAGCCGTCCACGGCATGGCGCGCCGCCCCGAAGCCGCCGTAGACGGATTCAGCCCTGCCGATGAAGCCGCGCTGCTGGCGGCTCTGCGCGGATCGTTGCCACCACAAAAGCCCAAAGCATACGAAGATTCTACAGGATCCTGCTCTTGGTGATCTTGGGGGCTTTGTGGGGCAACAGCGTTATGAATGGACCCTCGCCGGCCCCCTTGCTAACCACCCCGCCCTATGATAGACTAACAGGAGCGATTGATCTGTCCACTGCCCAGTCACCTTGCCGGAAGGACCGCTATGCCGTGCCCCCACTGCGCCACTGAGAACCCGCCGCAGGCCAAGTTTTGCCTCAATTGCGGCACGCCGTTGGGCCGGCACTGTGCCAATTGCGGCACCGAACTGCCGGCGGCGGCACGCTTTTGCATGAGTTGTGGGCAAGCCGTCACTGGAGCCGACACGCCGGCCGACGCAGCCCGCCTGACGCGCCTGGCCGCCGCCACGCCCGCGCCGCTGGCCGCTAAGATGCGCGCTGCCCATTTGGCCGGTGAGCGCAAAGTCGTCACCGCCCTGTTTTGCGATGTGGTCGGCTCGACCGGGTTGGCCGAACAGATGGACGCGGAAGACTGGACGGGAGTGATGAACCGGGCGTTTGATCGCATCTCCCCGGCCGTCTATCATTATGAAGGCACGGTCGCCCGCTTGCTGGGCGATGCGCTGCTGGCCTTTTTCGGCGCGCCGGTGGCCCATGAAGACGACCCGGTGCGCGCGGTGCGGGCCGGGCTGGATATGCTGGCCGCGATCCACCAATATGCCGGCGAAGTGCGGGCCGCGCACGGCATTGAGTTTGCCGTGCGCGTCGGCATCAACACCGGGCCGGTCATCGTCGGCGAAGTGGGCAGCGATCTCAAGTATGAATATACGGCGATGGGCGATGCGGTCAATCTGGCGGCGCGGATGCAGTCGGCGGCCCAGCCGGGCGTGGTGCTGATTTCGGAAAACACCTACCGCTTTGTTGCGCCGGTGTTTGACTGCGTAGACCTGGGGTTGGTCGAAGTCAAAGGCAAGGCCGAGCCGGTGCGGATCTATCAGGTGCAGGCGGCGAAAGCCGCGCCGGGTCGCGTGCGTGGCTTGGCTGGCCTGGAAAGCCCGATGGTCGGGCGCGCTGCCGAACTAGCCGCCTTGCTGGCCGCCGGCCAAGCCGCCCACGCCGGCCAGGGCCGCGTGGCCGCGATCATCGGCGAACCGGGCCTGGGCAAGACGCGCTTGATCGCGGAGTGGAAAGCGGCCGATGGCGCAGCGGGGGCGGGGCTGGATTGGGCGGAGGGCCGCTGCCTCTCCTACGGGCAGGGCTTGGCCTACCATCTGCTGATCGATCTGCTGCGGGCGTTGCTGGGCGTGCCCGCCGCCGCCGGGGAAGCCGAAACGCGCGCCGCGCTGCAAGCCCAGACCGATGATCTATTCGGTGCCGACGCGCTGGATGTGTACCCCTATCTCGGCCATCTGCTGTCGTTGCCGCTGGAGGGGGCGGCGCTGGAGCGGGTGCGGCTGCTTGACCCACAGGCGTTGCAGGCGCAATATCTGGCCGCGCTGCGCCAGTTGTTGCGCGCTCGCGCCGCCCGCCGCCCACTGGGGCTGATTTTCGACGATATTCACTGGGCCGATCCTTCGTCTACCGATCTGCTGATCAAACTGCTGCCCCTGACCAGCGATGCCCCGTTGCTGTTTTGCTTTGTCAGCCGCCCCGACACCGATGCGCCGGGCTGGAAGCTGATCACCACGGCCCGCGCGGTGCCGGACCCCGGCCTGACCGAACTCACGCTCACCCCGCTGTCGCCCGCCGATAGCCGCCTGCTGGTCTCCAACCTACTGGAAATCGAAGCCTTGCCAGACGGTATCCGCGACACGATCCTGGTGCGCGCCGAAGGCAACCCCTTCTTTGTCGAGGAGGTCATTCGGATGCTGATTGATCGCGGGGCGATCATCAAGCGCGATGAACACTGGGCAGCGGGCGGCGAGATCGAAACGGTGGAAATCCCCGATAACTTGCAAGGCTTGTTACTGGCCCGCATTGACCGCTTGCCCGAAGACGTGAAGCGCACCCTGCGCGTCGCCTCGGTCATTGGGCGGCAGTTCTCGGTGCGCGTGCTGGAAGCGGTGTTGAGCAAGGATTTAGAGGGGTGAGCCTGGCCGGCGGGCTTGACCAATTAGCCGCCATCGGCCTGATCAATGCCGTGCCCGGCCCCGACTCCGCCTACAGTTTCCGCCATGCGCTGGTGCAAGAGGCCGCCTACAGCACGGTGTTGCGCTCCGACCGGCGGCGGCTGCATGGCGTGGTCGGCACCACGTTGGAACAGCTCTATCCCGACCGGCGGGCCGAACTGGCCGCGCTGCTGGCGTTTCATTTCCGCGAAGCTGGGCTGGAGTTGCGTGCGCTGGCCTATTACAGCCTGGCCGGCAAAACCGCGCTGGCCGCCTATGCCAACCGCGAGGCCGCCGACCATTACCGGGCTGCCCTGCTGCTGACCCCCGATGAGCGCGAACGGGCGGACCTGCTGGCGGGCTTGGCTGAGGCGTTGGTGCGCCAGAGCCGCTATGCCGAAGCCGCCGACCTGTGGCGGCAAGCGGCCGCTTTCTACCACACGGCGGGCGACAGCGATGGGGTGGCGCGCATGATGGCGGCGGCGGCGCGCGCGGCCTGGGAA
>JALYUO010000366.1 GCA_030853735.1 Chloroflexota bacterium | reverse complement strand
GTGTAGGGGCCGCTACTGCTACTGCTGCCACTCCCGCTTTCGCGGTCTTTTTAGCACGCGGGGCGGGGGGGGCCACCTCAGCCACGGGTGCCGCCGTCTCGGCTACCACGCGCTCCTCTGCCGGCTTGGCAGCGCGCTTGGCACGCGGGGCAGCAGGCGCCGTCGCAGCAAGCGGCGCAAGTTCAATGACCGGCGGCGCAATGTCGGCCACCGGAGCCGGCGGCTTGGCGGCGCGCTTGGCACGCGAGGCAGCGGGCGCAACTTCTGCGACGGGCATGGGCGCGACCGGCACCGCAACGGGCAGGACAAGGGCTTCGGCGACGGGGGCTTCGGCAATGGGGGTGCCTTTGCGCGGGCGTTTCACCAGCGGCTTGCGGGGGGCGAGCGCGGCCATGGCGGTGGCTGACATCATGCGGTGGGGCGCTTGACCCGCGCCGCCGGCCAGATCCAGCGGCACAAGGGCAGCGGTCGGAACGGTAGCGCGGGCGACCAGAGCGCGGGCCATCGTCTCATCTTCACAGCCGACCTGAAAATAGTCGGGTCGCACATAGCGCACCCCACGCACATCCAGGTGCGGATGTTCGATCAAACTGCTCACGTTCACCAAGCAATGGTCGGGTGCGAAACCGAAGCGATCCTGGAAGCGATCCACCGCCTCATCAATCTTCTCTTGCGTGGTCTTTTTCGAGTTATCGTACCAAACCAGATACATGGCTTGTTCTCCCTGCGTCAGCAGTAATCGGTTAATGGCCCAGGATACGGGCTTCACGCCGCCGGGCGGGGGCGGGATATTGGGCCGGTGCGTCCCACTCCGGCTCATCGGCGGGGTCGGCTGCGCTTTCGATCCAGGCCGGCGGGGCCGCGTCCCACGGGTAGGCGGGCGCGGGGGCGTAAGGTGCCGGGGTCCGGTCTATGTACGCACGCGGGGCGGCTACGGTTTGCAGCGGCGCGGATCGGGGCGGGGCATGGGCAGGGGCCGGCAGATAGTAGCCCTCCGGCGCGGCGGGCAGCGGCGCGTAGGGCGCATAGCTAGGCGGCAGCGCGTAGGGCTGCGGCGGATAGTATATGGGTGGTGCAACCGCTACCGGCTCGGCGGGGCGACGGTTGCCGCGCAGCAGCAACAACGCCACGATGCCAAACATGGGCAGCGAGGCCAGCAGGCCAAACACCACGCCGGCCATCATGGCCCAGGTTTCGGGAGCCAAGCGGAAAGCGACCCAGATCGCCAGCACGGTGGTGAACAGCATCGCCATCGCGGCCAGAAAGGTTTTCATCAGCGTCTCCCTATGATCCCGATTTCACGAGGCGCACCGTGCCGCGCCCGGTTTTGGCTCCGGCGGGTAGCGCGTGCGGCGCAGTCCAACCGGCCCGGCGGCCCCCGCCGACTACGGCGGCCAGTTCGTCATCCACGCATTCAGCCAGCAGCGTGACCGTGCGGCGGATTTCCTCGCCACCGACGAAGCCGGCTTGCATACGGATCACATCGCCGCCCAATACGGCCAGGAAGTCGCCCTTGCCGAGCAACCCTTCTGCGCCGGTGCCGCGCACGCCGGCGGCTTGGGCGGCGGCTTCGGCGCTGGGCACGCGCCCGACCACCCGCGCGCCCCAGTCGAGCAGGTCGCTGAGGGTGGTATCGTGGCCGGCCGCCACCAATTGCACACCGAGGTCGCGGCCCCCGGCAATCGTCTGGACAATTTCGGCCAGTTCCGCGCCGTCGCGCCCACTGAGGGCGGCATCCAGGCCGTCAATCAGCACCACCAGGTTCGCACCTTCGATAGGCTCGCCGTCGGCAGCTAGTTCGGCGCGCCCGCTTGCCAGCCGTGCCGCCCAACGTAGGCGCAGACGGGCCTCGGCGGGTTCGCGCACCACATCGCCCACCAGATGGGGCAGCCCCACCAGATCGGCCCAGGTGCCGCTGCGGGTGCCGCGCCGCCCGGCTCCGCTCAGGTCCACCAGCAGCAGGCGCAAGGTGTCGGGTCCATTGTGCAGGGCCAGCGAGAGGGCCATGCTCCGCAGCAGCGCCGATTTGCCCGCGCCGGTTGCGCCGCTGATCAGCACGGGGCCGACCTCCGGCGCGTCGAGCCGCAGCAACAGCGGCGCGCCGCTCACGTCGCGGCCCAGCGTGGCGGTACACGGTGGGGCGATGTCGGCGACGCTACGTGCCAACGGCAGCAAGCGCACCGGCACCGGGTCGGGGCGTGGCACTTCGAGGGTGGGCGCGCCGCTATCCACCGCCGGGGCCAGGCGCACCGCGTCTACGCCCAAAGCATCAGCCAGATCGGGCAGCGCGGGCGTGAGGCCGCCCAAGCGCAGGCTCGGCGGCAGGGCCAGGGTGAAATGGATTAGCCGGGGCGACAGCGTGCCGCCCGCCACGCGCACGGCCAGGCCATGCGCCGCCAGCACGGCCTCCACAGCATTTGCCTGTTCTTCCAAAAATCTTTGCATGGTCACATCTCCAGAGAACCCTTTACGGATCTTATGCTGTCTACTCGTATCTCTCATTCTGAAGCAGCGCGCCAGGGCACTTGCGTTCAATCTGCGCTGCGTCGGAGCGGCCCAGAGGTTGCCGCCGCCGAGGATGAATGATCTGCCGGGTGCAGGGGATGGCACGTTAGTTGTAGAACTCATGTTCTACAGTGCTAATTATACCGAACATTGGCGTGCCTGTCAATAGGTGTGCGGGGTCAGTTATCAGGGGTCAGGGATCAGGATTATGGTATACTGAGGCCGCTGGAGGTAGGGTAATGGAGACGGTGGCCCAACAAATTGCGCGCGAAGTGATCGCTTGGGCGGGAGTGGATGCGCGGCCCCATCGCTTCGGCGGGATCGAGTTCCGTGTGAACCATCACGAGATCGGGCACCTGCATGGCAACCGGCTGGCGGACTTGCCGTTCCCCCTGGCTGTGCGGCGGGAGTTGGTGGCCGCCGGGCGCGCCCAGCTACACCACGTTTTGCCTGATAGCGGCTGGGTTAGTTACCCGATCCGCACGGTGGCGGATGCGGCGGCGGTGGTGGCGTTGTTTCGCCTGAACTATGAGCGGCTGACGGACGGACGCACGCCGGTGCCGGCCGGCCCTAGCTAGAGTTGCGGGCGCGGCTGGGATCTGGTATCTTACCATCAGCCGGAGGAGACCCGCCATGAGCCGCACGACCCAACTGTTTGAACTGCAACAGGTAGATAGCCAATCCGATGAAGCCTTGCGCCGGCTGCTGGCGATTAACGCCGCGCTGGGCGAGACCGAGTCGTTGCGCCCGGTGCGCGCGGCGCAGACCGCCGCCGCCGCCGCCTTGCGCGAAGCCCAACTGCATCTGCGCGCCATCAGCCACGAGGTGGACGACATTAGCGGCCGCCTGGAGACGATGGGCAAGCGGCTGTTTGATGGCTCGGTCAAGAACCCCAAAGAATTGGTGGCGCTCGAACACGACCTCGCCAACGCCAAAAACGTGCGCGCCGGACGCGAAGACGTGATGCTGGAAGCGATGGAGGCCGAGTCGCAAGCGCAGGCCGCGCTCGATGCGGCGAACCTGGCACTGGCGACCGCCGAAACCGAATGGCAGCGCCACCAGGACGGCCTGCTCGAAGAGAAAGAGGTGTTTGACCCCAAGTTGCGGGTGCTGCACACCCACCGCGCCAAGCTGGCCGCCGCCGTGCCGCCCGCCGATCTGCAATTCTATGAGCGCATCCGCAAGGCCAAACGGGGGCTGGCCGTGGCGGCGATGGTGCATGACATTTGCCAGGGGTGCCGGGTGGCGGTGTCGGGCGGGCCGGCGGTGACGGCCAAGCAGGGCCAGCAACTGGTGCAATGCCCGTCGTGCGGGCGGCTGCTGCACCCCGGCGAACGCGGTGACCTCGTCCGATGACCCCTGGTGTCGGGCCGCGCGAAATCGCGGCGATCCTGGCGGCGCGCGCGGCGGGCCAAGCGACGCGG
>JALYUO010000360.1 GCA_030853735.1 Chloroflexota bacterium | reverse complement strand
GGACTACACCGCGCCCCCAGCAATGGCGCGGCAGGGATAATTCCACACTCGTTACGCCAGCCCGGCGCGGTGTAGTCCCGCAATGAATTGCGGCCCTACACCGCGCCCCCAGCAATGGCGCGGCAGGGGTAGCTCCACACTCATTACGCCAGCCCGGCGCGGCAGGGGTAGCTCCACACTCGTTACGCCGGCCCGGCGCGGCGTAGTGCCGCAATGAATTGCGGCACTACACCGCGCCCCAGGAATTGTGCGAAAGGGGTTTCTCCACACTCATTACGCCGGCCCGGCGCGGTGTAATGCCGCAATGAATTGCGGCACTACACCTAGTGCAGGTTCTAGAAACCGGTGGGGTGTAGTCGCGCACGGCTGTGCGCCGTACTCGTTGGGGCTAGCCTAACCGGTTGCTTGAACCTGCACTAGCCCCCAGGAATGGCGCGGCAGGGGTAGCCCCGCAATTTACTGTACCGGGTAGCGCAGGATCTAGTGGTGGATCAACTGCTGGTAGAGGCGCTGGATTTCGGGGCCGGGCGGAGTGCCGAATTCGTCATCCAGCAGGCGCTGGATTTCGTGATACTGCCCAACAGCCTGCGTAGTGTGCCCGCCGGCCGTGTAGGCGCGCATCAGCCGAGCGTGCGCGGTTTCGTCCAGCGGATCGAGCGCCAATAGGCGTTGCCCCCAGCGCACCACTTCGTCAAACACACCACGTTGTTGCGCGTCGTCGAGCAACCAACTAAAGGTTTCACGGCTGCGGGCAGCCCAGAAACGGCGGCGTTCCTCGGCCCAGTCGTGGTAGAACTCTTCGGCGAAAGGTCCGCGCAGCAAGGCCGCCGCCGCCGACCACAGGGGATGGGCTGCGGCAGGATCAGCGGTAGCACGCGCTTGATCTAGGTAACGCAAGGCTTCCGTACCGTCGTGCCAGGGGCGCAACTGCGGATTAAGGCGGTATATGCCGTCTTCTGCTAACACGGCGGTTGCGCCAAGCGCAGCCCGCAAACGACGCAAGGAAATGTGAAATGTGTTGTTCGCCTGCTCAACCGAATGATCGGGCCAGAAGGCCGTTAGAATCACCTCTTTGCGTGCGCCATCGTGTTGCTCGATCAAATAGAAGAACAGTTCCTTGGCCGTCCCGGTCTGCCATTGTGATTGCGCGACCAAGTTGCCGTCTTGGTAGACGTTCGCCTGACCCAGGCCGTAAACCTCAAAAATGGGCAGGCGCGGCGTATCCGGCACATCAGCGGTAACGCCAGTCCCGGCAGTGGCCGGTAGGTTCGCCAAGGTATGCGCGGCCAGGGTTAGTAGAGCGCCAGGGCGCGCATCAGTCTCGGCAGCTTGGCGCAGGAGCGGAAAACCGTAACGCGTGGCGAGCTCTGAGACTAGATCATACTGACTCAGCCATCCCACTGCCATGTGCAGCGCACGATCCAAAGCGGCCTGCGCGCCGCTATATGCTCCTGTAGCGAACAGCGCACTAGCGGTTGCTGCTCCTACACGCACTGCATCGTGTGTGTAACCTTCAGCCGATAACAACGTCTCGGCCTCGCGTAATAACGGTAACGCCTCAGTAGGTGCTTCGGCCAGCAGTGCCGCGCCCAATTCCAGAAAACAAACAGCAGTCGCATGGTTCATCTGATCTGATCGTGCTGCTTCTAACCCTTGTTGGGCAATACGAATCGCACCTAATGTATCACCTAGCAAGCGCAGGCAACGCGCCTGCCCAGCTATGGCGACAGCCCAGGTAGGAGGAGCCGCGTGCCGGGCAATGGCAGCACTGGCAAGGTAATGGGGCAACGCTGCCACCGGACCGGCGAGTTCTAGGGCGTTTTCGGCCCGGCTCACTAGCACTTCGGCTTCGACACGGTGCCAACGCAGGGTATGAGCAAGATCAACCGCTGCGGCCAAACAGGACTCCGCTCGCGCAAAGTCGCCATAGTATTGATACACAGAGGCAAGGTTGCCCAACACACGAGATTCAATACGGCGGTTGCCCACAGCGCGAACTAAAACAAGTGCTTGCTCTAATAAGCCTTCCGCTTGGCGTGGTTTCTCCCACAAAATAAGGGCACCGCCCCAGCTGCCTAGCACCATCGCCAGACTTTGACTATCATTCAACGCATCATACGCGAAACGTGCTGCATTGAAAGCTGCGTCCGCACGATCTGGATCGCCGGTAATGGTGTAGCCGATACCCAAGCAATGCTGGGCTTCGGCCTGTGTGAGCGGAGTCGCTGCGGGGATGGCGAGCGCCTGCTGCGCGGCGGCCAGGATGCCGTTGCCGTCATTAGACCCCACGGCGAAGCGGGCGCGCAGAGCCAGCGCCTCGGCATAGGTCGCGGGGTCGTCGCCGGCCTGGAGCGCGTGTTCGGCGCGGGCCAGCAAATCGCCGGCGGCCACTAGGTCGGACTGGGCCGCGCACAAGCGCGCATTCAACAGCAGCAACACCGGCAAGCGGCGCTGGGCTTCAGGAAAGGCAGTAAGCCAACGCTCCACCGACTCCAGGTGGCCCGCATCCAATGCGCCCGGCCCAATGCGGCCCAGCAACGCCGCCGCCGCCGGCCAATCCGCGATAGTGAACAGGCTTTCCAGCGCCGTGCCGTAGTCGCGCTGCGCGGCGTAGTAGGTTGCCGCGCGCCCATGCAGGGCGGTCCACTCTTGCGGGGCATGGGCGCGCAAGCGGGTCAGCAAAAACTCACGGAACAGCCCATGCAGCCGGTACGTAGCCCCGTCGTCGCCGCTGCGATCATTGGCCGTCAGAAAAAGCTGCTGCTCATATACCCAGCGCAACAGCAGATCAGGGTCAGCGACCCCCAACACGCGGCGACAGGCGGCCGCGTCCAAGTGGGGCAACACGGCGGCGCGCAACAGGAACTCCTGGATGTGCGCCGGCTGGCGTTCCAAGACTTCGCTGGAAAGATAGGCATATACCCGACCCGCCGAGGGCGTGCTAGGCGCACCATTGCCCGCCGCCACCCGCAGGATCAGCCCGGTGATCCAGCCTTCGGTAGTCTCCACCAAGCTGCGCGCCTCGTCGGGGCTACCGACCACGCCCGCATCGGCCAGCCAGTCCCCGGCTTCAGCGGGGCGGAAGCGCAGATCGTCGGTGCCCAGTCCCCCGATCTGCTGCGTCACCAGCAGGCGCGTGGTGGTGAGCGCGGGGGCCGAGCGACTGCTGAGGATCAGATGCACCCACGGCGGCATATAGCGCGCCAGGAGATCGATCAGGGTGAGAATGCTGCCGCTGGCGGCGACTTCATGAAAATCATCCAGGATCACCACCAGCTCATCCGGGCCGCTCGCTTCCAGATCCTCCACCAGGACAGCGGCAAAATCCTGCAATTGCAGCGCCGGGTTGCCGGCGGCTTCCAGCCAAGTGCGGGCGGCCCGGCCAAACACCGGGCGCGCCCGGCTGATAGCGGCGATCAGATAGTGGCCGAACACGACCAGATCGGCATCGCCCGGCTCCAGCGTCAACCAAGCCGCCGCCGCGCCCAGGCTGCGAGCATATTCGGCCACCAGGGTGGTCTTGCCGAACCCCGCCGGGGCGAGAACCAGGGTCAGTTTGCGCGTCGGGACCGTCGCCAAGCTCGCCAACAAGCGCGGCCGGCTGACGAGGCGCGGCGGGGCCAGCGGCACGCGCAGCTTGGCCGCGAAAAGCCGCACCGGGGAGGAAGCGGGTGCCGGGTGCCGGACCATAACGCATCGCCTTCCTGACCCACAAGAGCCCTGACGACGGCCAAAATACCGGATTCAGGCTGCCAACTTAGCCTGCCATGCGAACAAAGATCGCCCTGTAGTATACCAGATTTTCGCCGACGCAGTGTAAGTGGGGAGATCGAGGAGCAGGGTTTATGCGTTCTCACGTCTGCGGGCTTAGGGCGCGGAATGAGTCGGACTGTGGGAGCGGCCTCCTGGCCGCGAAAGCCTACCCTGACCGCGCAGGTCGGGTAGCAGACGAGGAGATCGGGGTATGCCACGCGCCAGCGCGGCCGGGAGGCCGCTCCCACAGTCCGCTCCCACAGTCCCCACGGGTTGCCCGCAGCACGCCCATCGCGCTGCAACGCGAGAACGCATAAGCCCCAGATCGAGGAGTGCGGGCGAAAAAGAGAGGTAACTATTCAGCCTAACGACCAGCTACAGCGCAAAGCGAAGCAGTCCGGCATTCTGAGCGCAACGCAGAATCCGCGGCGGCATAGACGGCGTAGGCGGGGCCATGATTTAACTCCAGTAGTAGGCCGGCAGGCGGCGGCTAACAGCCACTTGCCCAGCGGCCAACACCACCAGACCAGCCAGCGCCGGACGGCGGTCGAGCCAAGCCAAGCCGGCGTGGCTGCCCAGGATCAGCACAGCTTTGGCGGCGGCTTCGGCGTACACCGCAGTCGGCGCGATCACGGTCGCGCTCATCACATCGGTGGTTGCGGGGCGACCAGTGCGCGGGTCCAAGATGTGGTGTTGCCAGACCCCGCCCTGCTGCCAGCGCCGGTAGTCACGCCCAGACGTGGCGACCGCACCGCGCCGCAACGCCAACAGCGCCACATCGCGGTCGGGATCATGCGGATCGGCCACACCAATCGGCCAGGGGCTACCGTCCGCAGTCGGCCCACTGACGCGAATATCGCCGCCGGCATCCACCAGGATCGGCCCGGCGGCAACCAGGGCGCGGGCCGTGCGGTCGGCGGCCCAGCCTTTGGCGATGCCACCGAAGTCGAGCCGCACGCCTAGCGGCACGCGCACGCTGCGACCGCGCGGCCGGCAGCGAATGGCCTGCCAGCGCGGCAGTGGGCCGGCAGGATATCTGCCCGCGCCTGCGCCCAGTCCGGCGGTGAAACTGCGGGTATAACCGGCGGCTTCCAGCGCGACCAGACCAGTCGGTGTGACCAAGCCGCCGGTGCGCTGGGCCGCCAGCAGTGCCGCCTGCAACACAGCCCACAAGGTCTGGCTCACGCGCACCACGCGGCCCGCGCGGGCGTTCAGCCGGCTTAACTCGCCGGCGGGTTGAAAGCGGCTCAAAATGGCTTCCCAGGCCGCGAACCAAGCAGGCACCTGCGCCAACGGATTCCCAGTCGGCGCGCTCCCGTCCAACAGTACGCGCATCTCCGATCCCATCGCCCGAAATGCCAACTCTTGCATCGTAGGCTCTAGCGGGACGAACGAGTGCGAGCGCTCGGCGCAGGAAACAGGCCGGGCGCAGGATTGCTGAACGCGGGCTGTTGCGCGCTGCCGGAGGGCAAGCCGCCGCGCCGCGTGCGCCCGCCCGGTGACTGGCCGAACGGCAACGGGGTCGGCACCAGCGGGGCCCCCGCCACCGTAGCGGGTGTTTGTGCGGCGGTCGGGGGGGCGGCCGTGCTGAGAGCGACCCAGCCGCCCACCGTGGCCGCCACCGCCGCTACCGTGATCAGGGTCTTCGCCCTCTGTGCCTGGGCGGACCGGGTCTTCGCTCCAGGACGTGTCTTCTCCATCGGATCAGCTCCTTCTATAGTAATTCAGCTAATGATCTGGCGGTTTATGAAAGTAGGACTTTCGCTTCTGACGCTCAATTACAGCCTCATTCGTGCCTGGCGTAGGCACGTCAAGCGAAAGTCCTAGAAAGAGGAGTTTGCACCCCCAGGTGCGAACGACGCGCTGCCCTCGGAGTTCGCACCTAGGGG
>JALYUO010000355.1 GCA_030853735.1 Chloroflexota bacterium | reverse complement strand
GTCTCACTCCCCTCCCCCTTTAGGGGAGGGGTTGGGGGAGAGGTCAGCCGGCACAGCCGCCGAAGCCGACACCGTGGTGCAATGGCTGGGCACGCTGCTGGGCCTGCATACTGCCGAGGTGGACCCTGACACGACGCGCACCGAGCTGTTCTGGTCATTGCGCTGGTTTTTTGCGCGTCAAGCGCGCATCGCCCCGTTGGTGCTGGCGATTGAGGACATTCATTGGGCCGACGCGGGGCTGTTAGAGTTTATTGAATATCTGCGCGAGACGCTGGCCGCGCAACCGATCCTGCTGCTGACGCTGGCGCGACCAACGCTGACCGAGAGCGGCCTGGGCCAAGCGTGGGTGGCACGGGCACGGATGGAACCAGGGTTCACTAGCCTCAGCCTCAACCCTCTGAGTGAACGGTATAGCCGCCGCGTGGTGCGTGATCTGCTGGCGCAGGAGGATCTGCCGGCGGCGTTTCTCGATCTGGTATTGAGCAAAGCCGAGGGCAATCCCTTCTTCCTCGAAGAATTGATGCGGATGCTGATCGACACCGGCGTGCTGGTGCAACGCGACGGCGCATGGCAGGTAGTGGCGGCGGTCGAACACTTGCGGATCCCCGACACCGTGCAGGCGCTGGTCGGCGCGCGCGTGGACGACCTGCCGGAAGGCGAAAAGCGGCTGCTGCAAGCGGCCTCGGTGGTCGGGCGCATCTTCTGGGCCGGGGCACTGCTCGAAATGTTCCCCCACCTGCCGCTTGACGCAGTGGAGACGGCGTTGCGCTATTTAGAGCGGCGCGAGTTTATCCTGGAGCGCGGCGCACCAGTGTTTGCCGGCGAGCGCGAATGGAGCTTCCGCAACGTGCTGACGCGCGAAGTGACCTACAACAGCGTGCCCAAAGCGCGGCGCGGCGAGGAACACGCCCGCGTCGCCGCCTGGATCGAGGCCAAAGCCGGCGACCGCCAAGCCGAGTTCGCCGACCGCGTGGCCTATCATTATGAGCAAGCCTTGCGCCTGGGCCTGGATATGCTGACTCTGGGCACGGGGGCCATCGCCGGCTTGCTGGACAAGGCGATCTACGCACTCAAACTGGCCGGTGAGGGCGCAATGGCCCGCCAGGGGCTAGGCGAGGCTAACGATTATTTTGCTCGCATCATCGAATTGCTGGCGGCCTGTGGGCGCGCCCCCGACGACCCTGCGCCCGGCGCAGCCGCCGCCGTCCATCCCCTATATCTCGACGTCTTGTGCAGCCACGCCGAGGTACAAGAGAACCTGGGCAACTACGGCCTCGCCCTCAGTGAACTGGACCAAGTGATCGCCTATGCCCGCGCCGACCGGGCACGCCCTTTGCTGGCCCGCGCGCTGTTGGAACGGGCCAGTGTCCACCAGCAAGTAGGCGCATTTGCTGAGCTAGAGCGCGATGTGCAGGAAGCCCTCATCCTCTATCGCGGGCTGGGCGACCGGCGCGGCAAGGCCCAGGCGCGCTTGCTGCTGGGCGCGTTGTGGAGCGGGCGCGACAACCTGGAAGAGGCCGAGAAGGCATTGATGCGCGCCATCGCGCTGTTCCGCGAACTGGGCGACCGGCTGGGCGAGGCGCGCACGATGAACGCGCTGGCCGGCGTGCTGCACAGCCGCAACAAGCCGGCGGCCGCCCGCCGCTACACCGAGACGGCCCTCACCGCCTTCCGCGCGGTCGGTAACCGCCGCGAAGTCGCCTATTCGCTGCGGCGCTTGGCGATCACGCACAGTTCGGCAGCGGATCTTGGCCCCTTCACCCAGGCCACCGGCGAAGCCCTGACTCTGTTCCGCGACCTGGGCGAACGGCGCGGCGAGGCACTGATTCGGCTGCTGCTGGGGCTGGTGGCCGCCGACCGCCGGCACACCGCCACCGCCGAAGACGAAACGCGCCAAGCGTTAGTCTTGTTCCGGCGCATGGGCGACCGCCGCAGCGAAGCTACCGCGTTGCAGGCGTTGGCCCTGGCCCTGGCCCCCATCGGGCGCACTGCCGAAGCGGGTATCCTCTATAGTCAGGCGCTGGACAATGCGCTCGCCATCGGCGCGATGCGGCTGTTGCCGGAAATCTATCGCGGTCAAGCCGAAGTGTTGCTGGCGCTGGGCCAAGCGGATGCGGCGCTAGATTCGGCGATCAGTGGCACCGTCGGCGCGGCAGCCGACGACGCTTTTTCGCAGATCACGACGCAGCGCGCGTTGGGCTTAGCCCGCTGGGCCACTAACGATTGGGCGGGGGCTGAGGTAGCCCTGCGCCGCAGTACGCGCGCTGCCGACCCCGCCGCCTATCCGCTGGAAGCCGCCCGCAGCCATTGGGCACTGGCCCAACTACAGCGGGCGTGGGATCACGCCGAGGAAGCCGCCTGCGCGCAGGCCCAGGTAGACACGATCCTCGCTACGTTGGTCTGGCCTGGCGGCGAATCGCCGCTCCCCACCGACCTGCTCACTCTGGCCCGCCACGACGACCGGCGCGTGCCGTGAGTGTGGATTGCGGAATGCGGAGTAGCAGCGTAAAGCGTGAAACGTGAAACGTGAAACGTGATTACGTGGTGCTGCAGCGGCGCTGCTCGCCGCGCCCGTGGGCTGTAGCGGCGCTGCTTGCCGCGCCCGTGCAGAAAGGCAAGGTCAGATGGTTACTGTGCATATTGAAGCGCAGCTGTCGAAAGATGAACTGCTCCAAGCGGGGCAGCAGTTGGACACGCCCGACTTGGAGCAGTTTGTGGCGGAGGTCGTGCTGATCCAGGGCCGCCGCCGTGCGCCGAGTCTCTCGCGCGCCGAAACGGAGTTGCTGCTGAAAATTAACGAAGATGTACCTGCCAAACTACAACGGCCCTATAAAGCATTGATCGCTAAACGGCGGGCGGGCACGCTTCAAGCAGATGAACAGGAGGAGCTGCTACGCCTAACGGAGCAAGTGGAGCAAATCGAAGTGCGGCGGGTTGAATCCCCGGTGGAACTGGCTCAGTTACGCGGAGTTGGTCTAACCGAATTGATGCAAAGCCTCGGCATCCAACCCCAACATTAGGACTGAGAAGTGCAGCACGCTGCGGCAGAAGCAGTTACTTGCGGAAAAGACCAGTAAACGTTGCGCTTGAAGTGGTCAATCTCCGCCGCGTTTTACGCATAGTCGGCGAACACCCGCCGCAACAGGCGGTCGGCTAATAGGCCGGCGATCATCGCGCAGGATCGTCGTCAGCCAGCAAGTAGGAGCGCACCGTGCCCCAGCACAAGCGTCGTCCCCAGCACCATCAGCATAGGCCGATCTCGCCGGCCACCTCGCCCGACCTGGTTGATCCAGGCCCGTTGCCTACCGTCGCACGAACTGCGCCCATCTATGGGTATTGGGTGCATTGGACCTACACCCCCGCAGAATGGGCGACCTTCGCTGAATGGGAGCAACGCAACAGCCGACAGCGACTCCACGCTTGGAGTCAATTCACCGGCGTTTTCATCTTGCTGGTAGTCGTCGCAGTGGGCTGGCTGCTGTACAGCGCCAGTGCAATGGGTCCATCGGCCGGCCTGAACTTTGCCTTGATCGGTATCCTTATTTTAAGCGTACCGTTTGCCGTCTTGTTAGGTTTAGGCTACGGCGCGCAGAACCTAGCGCGAAACAAAGAATTAGAGGTTGCTCGGCAGAGTGGACCGCACGAAATTTATATCGGCCCCAAAGAAATCTGGATAGCAGGCCACACAATCTGGTTGCCGCACTATACATTAGACGGGGTGACAGTACCTATTGACACAATACAGATCCTCTACTTGCGCGGCCAATACGTCACACCAAGCCACCCCCTCACACGAGGATATTATCCATCCACCATTGAGTTGCTGCGCTTGTATATCCCTATTCCGGTGGGGCGAGAAGAGGAAGCGTTGGCGCTAGTGCAGCGCTTTCAGCCTTTAGTCCAGCAACAATGGCATCAACTGCTGCCCTAAGATGAACAAACGCCGCACCCTCCTACTCGTGGCTCTGATCCTCGCCACCGTTGCGTTAGGAGTCCTACTCATGCTGCCGCAGCCACCCGCTACCTTTCACAAGCCGCCGAGCCAGGGCCGCGTGCGTGTCAGCGGGCGGGCGCTGCTGGTAGACGGACAGCCGTTCCAGATCCGGGGCGTGGGCTATTCGCCGGTGCCGATTGGCCGGCGCGTGGGCGAGCAGGATATGTATGCCGACTCGGCCATCTGGGGGCGCGATTTACCGGTGCTGCGGGCTATGCACGCCAACACGATCCGCACCTGGAGCGAAGTTACCAGCCAAGCGTTGCTGCGCGCCGCCTATAACGAGGGGCGTGATCCGATCTACACGATCATGGGCTTCTGGGTCGAACCGCGCCTGGACTTGCACGATCCCGCCGTGCGTGCCGATGTGATCGCCCGCTTCCGCCGCTATGTAGCGACGTATAAGGACGAACCGGGCGTGCTGCTGTGGGGCGTGGGCAACGAGGTCAACATGGGCTACCGGGGCGCGAAACGCGACTGGTACAGCTTGCTGAACGCGCTAGGCCAAGCCGCCTACGAGGTCGAAGGCCCGACTTATCACCCCGTCGCCACGGCCAACTGGGAGATTCTGGCGATTGGCGATGCACAGGCGGGGGCCAGTGATGCCGACCTGCCCGGCCTGGATCTGTGGGGGCTGACGGCCTATCGCGGGCGCGACTTCGGCGATCTATTCACCGCCTACGCCGCGCGCAGCCAAAAACCGCTCTGGATCGCCGAGTACGGCATAGATGCGTGGGATGCGCGGGCCGGACGCGAAGATGCCGCCGCCCAGGCCGATTATGATGGTGCGTTGTGGGACCAGATCGCTGCCCATCAGGATGTAACTGTCGGTGGCACGGTCATGGCCTATATGGACGAGTGGTGGAAGGCCGGCAATCCGCACACCCAGACCCCCGGCGGCTTCCCCAACCCCTTCTTCCCCGACGGGCGCATGGACGAAGCCTACTTCGGCCTCGTCGCGGTGCGCCCCGCCCCGGCCGGCGGCCCCGATGCCGTGCAGCCCCGCGCCGCCTACACCGCCTTGCAAACCCGCTGGAGCCGCTGACAGGCTCTTGACAAGGTAGCGGTTTGTATATACAATAGGATGGATTTGGCAATATTCTGCGGAGTAGAGGGAACCCTTTAATGCCAACGTTAATGGACCAGGCTGACGGGTTTGATTGGTTGGAACAGATCGTCTACAAGATTATTACTAAGCACGGAGTTAAACCTACAGAAGTAGAAGAGTGCTTTTGCGAAGAGAAATACAAAATACGGCGTGCTGAGAACGACACTTATCAATTATTCAGCCGTGCTGAAAATGGACGCTATTTGTTCGTAGTCTTCGCATGGAAAAAGAAGTTGATCAGAGTTATTACTGCTCGTGATATGGACGACAGAGAACGTAATTATTATCGCCGTAAATGAGGTGTATTATGTCCAAAATCCCCGAATTTCAGAGTATCGAAGAAGAGGCCGACTTCTGGGACACGCACAGTGCCGTGGATTTCTTCGACCAGACGACGGAAGTAGATATGCGTATTGAAGTGCCGCGCCCCAAGAAAGTACCCATTTCCCTACGGCTTGATCCAGCAACCGTCATGGAATTGAAAGCCGTTGCGCGTCAGCAAGGAATAGGCTACCAAACCTTGATTCGTATGTGGGTCATGGAGCGACTCACCGCCCAATCAGCAACCCAAGTAGCTGCCGTCAGAGAGTCGGCAGGAGCATATCATGTCCAAAATCCCACAATTTAACAGTGTGATGGAAGAATCGGATTTCTGGGATACGCACGAAGTAACGGACTTTTTAGATGAACTAACTGAAGTAGATGTGATCTTTGTAGACGCACGGCGCAAGAAGATCCCAGTGTCCATGCGGCTGGAGCAAGCAATGGTCACACAGCTAAAGACCATCGCCCGCCGCCAAGGCATCGGCTATCAGACGCTCATTCGGATGTGGTTGCTGGAACGGCTGGCTGCCCAGCCGCTGCCGGCGGCGGTGCAAGAAACCACCGGGACATACCATGCCCCAAAGCCCTGAGTTTCAGGGTATCAAGAAGATAAGATAGCAGGGGCAACGCGCCGGAGGCCAGGGCTGCTTCCGGCGCGCTGTCTGCCCAGCGGGGCTGCGGCGCAGCCGGCTGCGCTCGACCCGCTGGGCTATAGCGGCGCTGTCGGCTGCGCTCGTACTCGTTGCTGATAGGTCAACCCCTACCGTGATTGCTATAGAGTTTAAGGTTGATACTCCCTAATTCTGCCTGATCCTTCGTGTGCTGCGTGTCTCTGTGGGGCAATCCGTCGTCTCGCATGGGGGTTCGGTCCAGGGTGATTGCATCTAAATTGGCGCGGTGGACGGGAGACGGGGCGACTAGAACTCGCCGCTACCGCTACGAAGCCCGCCTACGCGGGCTGGAGCTAGGCAAACCTGGTGGCTGGGGCGACCGGATCCGTCCTAAACGGCGGAGCGTAGATC
>JALYUO010000344.1 GCA_030853735.1 Chloroflexota bacterium | reverse complement strand
AAGTAGCGCCCATCGGTCACGGCGGGCAGCATATAGGGAATAGGCACGGCGCTCGGTTCGGCCTCGCGGATCACGGCAGCCAGCGTGGGGAACAAACCCAGGTCGGGCACTGCCGGTCCGGCATCTTCGCCCGTCACTTCCCACTCTACTCCTGCGCCACTCAGGGCGCGCAACTCGCGCTCCAGTTCGCGCGGACCATAGCCGGGCAGTGTGCGGCCGTCCAGTTCCAGGCGGATGCGGCTGGGGTGAACGTTGGTGGCCTCGCCGCCCGCGATGATAGTGGGGCTGACAGTGTTGTGCAGCAGCGCATCGAACAGCCCGCCGAGCGGCCCCAAGCCGGCCAGCACCGCATCGGTTTGCGTGGGGTCTAACAGCGCGGTTAATGGGCCGCCCAGCGCCGCAGGCAACACCGGCACCATGGCCTCGATCATGCGCGCGACCATGGGTGTGACATGGACCGGCAGCCGTGCGCCGTCGAGCCGGGTCAGCAGCGTGCCTAACTGGGCCATCGCACCGCCGCGTTGCGGTTGTGAGGCGTGCCCACCCGGTCCGCGCACTGTCGCCCGCACGCGACACGACTGCTTTTCGGCCACCATGATTGGATAGAACACTTGCCCAGCCAGCCGTAGCGGGAAGCCGCCGAACTCGCCCAGCGCATAGCGCACACCCGCGAAGCGATCTGCGTGTTCGCGGATCAGGAAGCCTGCTCCCTCAATGCCGAAGGCTTCCTCGTCGCTGACGACTAACAGCAGCACATCGCCGGGTGGTGGCGTGCCCGTGGCCTGGGCGCGCAACACGGCGGCGATCATCATCGCCACGCCACCCTTCATGTCTAGCGCGCCCCGTCCCCACACATAGCCGTCGTGGATCTCGCCACCAAATGGGGGATGCTGCCACACCTGATCGGCAGTAGTCACCACATCCACATGGCCTTGCAGCAGCAGGGGCGGAGCCGTGCCACGCCCCGCCAGCCGCGCCAGCAGGTTGGGCCGCGCCGGGTTGTGCGCGAAAATCGCCGACGGAATCCCGGCGGCGGTCAGTAACTCTTGGATATAGGCGATACAGGCCGCCTCGGCCCCCGGCGGGTTGGTGGTGTCGAAGCGGATCAGGTGCTGCAACAGCTCGGCGGGGCGGGTGTATAGCGCGGAGTCGGTGCGGGTCACGGTCATGATTCATCCTGCCTAGTGGCGCGCCGCGCCTGGGTTGCTGGTTGACCTCGGCTCGCGCTTCTGCTACAATCAGCCACGAGGAGGATTGGTCACTATGAACCAAATGATGATCTTGCGCTTACTATTCGTCGTTGTCGTGCTGCTGGGCCTCGCCCAACTACTGGACTGGGTGCCTGCCGGCACCGGCAGTGTGTTCACCTGGATCCATATTATCGCCGGTTTGGCGCTCATCGTTGTGATGGAGCGCATCTGGTCGGCCCGCACGCGCTAATGAATGCGGAATGCGGAATAGTGATACGTTTCTGTACTGCAAGCTGCTTTACGTTTTACGTCGTTACTCCGCATTCCGCATTCCGCATTCCGCACTCGCTTGCCGTGCCAAGTTCTCAATCGCGGCCCACTCGGCGGCGCGCACGGCGGCGGCGGGTTGGATGCAGCCGGCCAAGCCGATCACTTGCACGCCCGCCGCTAGATAGTCGCGGATCGCGGCGACCGTCGTGCCGCCGGCAGCCCACAGGGGCAGCGTGGGCAAGGGAGCCATGATGTCGCGGAAATAGGCCGGCCCACCCACTGCGCTGACCGGGAAGACCTTGACCAGATCCGCGCCCCGGTCCAGTGCCGCGAGGATCTCGGTCGGGGTGAGCGCACCCAGCACGGTGGCCGCGCCGTATTCCTGAGCCAGTGGCGCGATGTCGGGGGCCACCGGCGCGACCAAGTAGCGTGCGCCGGCATCCAGCGCAGCCCGTGCGGTATCCGCCGTCAGCACCGTGCCCGCGCCGATCAGCACCGTTGGGTCGCTGCGGAAGCGGTCAACCAATTCACTGATTAGTGCTGCCGCGCCCGGCGTGGTCATCGTGATCTCGACGCAGCTGATGCCGCCGCGAATATAGGCCAGCGCAATCTCGCGCGCCGCCGCCGCATCATCCACGCGCACCACGCCGACCAATCGCGCTGTCCGCAACGTGTCCAGCGCGACGGTGCGCCCTTGTCGTTCTACGGCTGCTTCGTTCATGGGTGGCTCCTGATGCGTAATGCGTAATACGTAAGCTCGGGTCGCGGGTCGCGGACCGAGCGTGCCTTATTATAGCACGTTTTGCCGTTTTTGGCACGCTGCCCGACCGCACCCCCAACCAAGAGTCTAGTCTATGCGTTCTCAGCTTCATGCGCCGGATTGGACCACTGCCGAACTGTGGGAGCGGCCTCCTGGCCGCGCTGGGGCGTATCGTACCCCGATC
>JALYUO010000322.1 GCA_030853735.1 Chloroflexota bacterium | reverse complement strand
AGTTCGCACCTGGGGGTGCAAACTCCTCTATCTCATAAATCTCCAGATCATTAGATGGCATAGAACCTGCTCAGGTCCACCGTAACACAGGGGCGCGGCAAGCAGCGCCCCTACATTCTTAATCCACGGGCGCGGCAAGCAGCGCCCCTACATTCTTAATCCACGGGTGCGGCAAGCAGCGCCCCTACAGCGGCGAACCGAGCCTAACACCTGACACCTGAGAGCTAGGAGATACGCATGGATGAACCTTTTGACCGGCAAATAGTGCTATTGTCCGCAGTGCAACCCGGTTTGGGCCAACTAGCGAGCGGACACACCGAACGGGGCTTGATTCTGATCGCGCTCGATCTCGTGTTCAGCGCAGTAAGTGGCGTACTCAGCACACTATTAAAAGTGCTAACATTTGGTCGCCGCCCGATCAAAGCGTTGCCCGACCGCCTGAACCCGCTGGCCTTGATTTGGCTGGCGATTTATCTCTACAACCTCTACGATGCTTATAACATCGCGGCGGGGGCGGATGATGACGATGCCGATCTGCTCGACTACGAAGAATATACCCCCGGCGACACGGCGGAAGCCTACAGCGCGCAAGCGGGGAGTGCCGACCTAGCGGCGGGTCATGGCACAGCGGTCCCGCCGCCGTCGTCAGCGGCCCTTGCGGTCACGCCCGTGGTGGCCGATAGCCCGGCAAGCGCTAGCGGACCTGCAACCGACTCTGCTCTCAGCAGCACGTCGGCTAGTGATCACACGAACGGCAGCGCCCCTGCGGATACGTTGCCGTCCGTTATGGGGCAAGACGCAGGCGCGGATCAGGCGACAACTGCTGATCAGGCGACGGCCATGACCCCGCTACACAGCCAAGCTGCTGGGGACACAGATCAGACGACGACAGCGCCCTTAGCGCACAACCAGTCGGACATGGATACTACTGCTGATCAGGCGACCGATGCGAGCAACAGCGTGGCTGCTGAAGTGGCGGCGCTACAAGCGATGGGCGACGGCAGTGCCGCCGGGCCGGGCGCAAGCCGCGATACCGTTGCCATCCGCCCGCCCGCCAATCGCGCCGCGCCGCTCAACTTAGGCGAGTCGGATCTGGACTGGGCAGTGGGCGTTAGCAAAGCGCAGTTGATGGACGCGCTGGGCGATGATCGGCAGGTGATCGGTACGTTCGGCAACTATCTGCCGTCGGATCGCCTGTTCCATTCGATTGATGAGGCGATGGATCTGATCCCGGAACAAGCCTGGCAAGATGCTCAGGGGCATACGTGGACCGGGGCCGATATTCCTGACGGCGAGGAGCCGAGCGGCTACCGGGACTCTGCGGCTGGGCGAATGCCGGCGGGTGATACGACAGCCTGAAACGCGCAACGTGAAACATGACCAATGCGTAATGAGGAATGAGGAACGCCGCTTGCTAGACAGCAGGCGGCGTTGCTGTGAGTTGCCCATTGCCCGATCAGCCGGCTAGGCGGGCCAGTGGTGGATCTTCCGGTTGCCCGTTGCAGATGTGCAGCGCGATGGTGATCGTGGCAAGGAGCTGCTCAATAGACGCGCCCTTTTCGACGAACCAGGTGTAGGGAATGCGGGTGGCGGCGGTCTGGGCGGCGCGGCGCAGCCCCTGTCCGCCACCACTGGTGAGGATTACGCCCAACCCCTGTGTCAGCGGATCTTCGCGCAGCCGCTGTAGCATCTCCAGGCCGTCCATGCCGGGCAGGATCAGATCGAGCAGCAGCAGGCTCGGCAGGTCGGTGGCAACCAGGTCCATCGCCGTCTCGGCATCTACGGCCAAGCGCACGCCAAAGCCGTGGCTTTCTAAGATGCGCTGGAACATTGCCGCCGGAATGGGATCGTCTTCCACGACCATAATCACCGCAGACATAGGCCAATCCTTCTATGTCGGTTCGGTAGAGCCGCTACGCACCGCAGTGCAATCTCTGCCTATAGTGTAGCCCGCCGACCCGCCTATGTCAAGTTTTGCGGCGGATATGACGGTTGCGACGCAGCGTTGTGCGCGCCGGCGGACCTCACCCCCCGCCCCTTCCCCACGAAGGAATGGGGAGCTAAACGGACTATAACCCGGCCCCAACCCAACGTCGGTGGACGCGGGGGCAAGGTAAGTTGATGATAGTAGACGCAACGGACCCAACCCGCACCCGTAAAAGTACCGCTGCGCTTGATGGAGGCGAAACTGCGCCTGATGCAGCGCCCCTGCCGGCCGGTGGGTACGGAGCGTGGAGCCTGGACTAGCGGATTATCAGCTACTAACGCCGTGTTACCTTGCGGTTCAATTCAGTAATGTTGGGTTGGGATCTCTCTGGGCGTTGTGGCACGCGCAGCCGCCCAGAAGTACCGCCCAGCCAGAACCTAGACCGACTGGGTGATGAGTTCGTTGGTGACCCAGCGTGCGACGTTTTCGGGATAGGGGGCGGGCAATCCTAGGACGATGTGCTGGAAGCCGGCAGCGCGGGCTTCAGCGATCGCGGCTCGGGTATTGCTGGGCTGGTCGTAGGAGACCGGCAGGAAGATCGAGCGGGTGATTGCGGCAGGGTCGCGCCCGATCTCGGCGCAGAAGCGGTCCAGTAGCGCACTGCGCCGCACGGCGTCAGCGATGTCGCCGCCGGGGATGTTCCACAGGTCGGCATGCGCGGCGACCACACGGAGCGTCGCGGTAGAGCGGCCGCCGATCATGATCGGCGGATGTGGGCGCTGGACGGGCTTGGGGTTGCAGAACGCTCCGGTGAGGTGGACGTAGGTGCCGTCGAAGTCGAACGGTTCGGTTGCGGTCCACAACCGCCGGATGACCGTGCATGCTTCGGCGAGGCTCCCGACCGCGTAGGCGGCATCGTGAAAAGGCAGACCGTGTGCCTCGTACTCGCGCCGCGCCAAAGGGTGGCTGGGTCGGGAGCCGGCGCCGATGCCAAAGTCGAGCCGCCCCCCAGAGACGATATCAACGGTCGCCGCGATTTTGGCTAGCAGCGCGGGCGGGCGGAAGCGGTTGCTGGTCACGAGCAGCCCGAGGCGCAAGCGTTCGGTTTGTGCAGCAAGGGCGGCGAGCAGTGTCCAGCCTTCAAAGGTCGGTCCGTTCGGGTCGCCGCCGATGGGCATGAGGTGATCGAACAGCCACGCATGGGCGATCTCGGGGATCGTGTCCGCCTCGCGCCAGACCCGCAGAATGTCGTGATAACTGACCTGCGAGGGGGCCGTCATGATCCCGAAGCGTGGTCCGCTTGGGGGTGTACCAATGGCTACATCCGTACTCGTCCTGTCTGATGCGTTCATAGAAAAAGCTTCCTTTCTGTTATTTCGCGGTTGCTGGGGGCGGCAGCGCGGCGGCGCAGGCGGGTGTCCACTGCGGTGATGCGCCCGCGTCGCACGCCGCTCTGACTGGTTGCGCGCGGCGCGCAGCGGGCTATATACCTCCATGATCATAACGATGTCTTCGCGAGGGCCGGCGCTGGCTTTGCCGGCCCGCGCGTCGGACTCGCCCTACGATACCTGGGGGTCAGGGCGTTGCGGTTGATCCCGGCGGTCAGGGCGGCAGCAACGATGGTGGTGCCCGCGTCCGGGGTGGGGCCGCCGCGCTGACCTTCGGCCAACGCGGCGCGCACGCGCACTGACCGGCACACCAAGGGAGCCGAGGGTGGGGATTGCAGGATCGTACTCCGCCCGCGTATAATGTTAAAGTGGAACGCTGTTCCACTTTAACATTATACGGAACAACGTTCCGTTTGTCAAGCGGTTGTTAGCAGGAAGGAAGCGATGACCACCAGCGAGGAGCGCGCAGGGCAACCAGCCCGGCAGAAGCGGACCGACGCGCAGCGCAACGAGCAGGCGTTGCTCGCCGCTGCCGCCGCCGTATTCGTCACGGGGGGTGTCAAGGTGCCTGTGCGATCCATCGCGGCGGCAGCGGGTGTCGGGGTAGGGACGATTTATCGTCACTTCCCGACGCGCGCCGACCTCGTTGTTGCCGTGTACCGCTATCAGGTCGATGCCTGCGCGGCGGCGGGTCCGATCCTGCTGGCGCAGGGTGGCTCGCCGCACGCGGCCCTCGGTCAGTGGGTTACGCTCTTCGTTGATTTTCTGGTCACTAAGCATGGACTCGCGGCGGCCCTGCAATCGGCCAGCGGCGGCTTCGACGCGCTACATGCCTACTTCCTGGACCGCCTCGTGCCCGTTTGCGCGCAGTTGCTCGCCGCCGGCGCTGATGCTCGTGAGATCAGCGCCGATATTGATGCCTACGAACTGATGTATGGCATCGGCAACCTCTGCGCGGGTGCCGACAACGACCCGCGCTATGATGCCCGCCGCCTGGTTGCGCTGCTCATCGCGGGACTCCGTCAATCGCGCTCGACTTGATACTGCTGCTTCGGAAATTACGGCGTAAATTACGACTAATTTTGGGGTAAACCCAACGCCGCTGCAACCGAGGGCAAGGTAACTTGATGCTATAGTAATTCAGCTAATGATCTGGAGCAACGAATGTCCCAGCAACTGAGGAGTTTGCACCCCCAGGTGCGAACTCCGCAGGCAGCGCGTCGTTTGCACCTAGGGGTGCAAACTCCTCTATCTGATAAATCTCCAG
>JALYUO010000798.1 GCA_030853735.1 Chloroflexota bacterium | reverse complement strand
CACATGGGGCACACTCTGCTTGGTGGGTCGGGGGGGAGGGCTTAACACTAGTTGGGTAGAGCCGCCTGCACGATTTGCGCCGTTTTTAGCGGCGGTACGTTGCTTTTGGGAACCACTCACCGCTGTTGGGCCTCGGTATGCGTATGGCAGCGCAGGGGAGCGTGATCTGTGGGCATTACCCACCTGTATCAAGTTTGTACTAGCCCGCAGTGGCGTACCGCAAGATGTACTCAACAGCCCGCTGCCACCGGGTGGGATCGCGGCGCTGCTGGATCGCTTGCCGGAGTGGCAGGCTAACGCGCCGGTGTACCCGGAGGGGGCGTGAGCAGGTGCTAACGATGTTGATCCCACAATCTTTGTATGGACTACAACGTGACGTGAAGAAGACGTGTCGCCATATGGTGACCCAACTGCGGCGGGGCGCGCGTTGGACTGATGCGCTCGTCAGTGATACGCTACTGGATACCAACAGCATTCCAGGCTGGCTAGTGCTATCTGGTCCTAGCCTCACCTTAAGCGGAGAACCGCATTTCCAGATGTATCAACCGTTAATGTACATCCGCGACGCATTAGACTGCGAGCAGTTACCGCGTGCTGTTGAGGAACCAATTTTCGCTACTGCGTTAGAGACAGCATGGGGTACACTATGTTTGGTGAGTCGCGCAGGTGGGACCAACACCCGTTGGGTGTCACCACCTGCACGCTTTGCTCCGTTTCTGATGGCGGTGCGTCGGTTCTGGGGACCACTCACTCTAGTGGGCTCCCGCTATGCTCAGGGAAGCATCAGGGGATATGATCTGTGGGCACTTGCTAATAACATCAAGTTTGTGCTAGCACGCAGTGGCGTGCCCCAAGACCTACTTAACAGCCCACTACCGCCGGGTGGGGTCGCTGCGCTGCTGGATCGCTTGCCGGAGTGGCAGGCCAACGCGCCCGTCTATGCCGACTGAATGATCATACGCAATACGTAGTACGCAATCGCTGGTACAGGAGGAGCCGAATGAACTATAATGCAGGCGTGCCGGTGCCGTTGGAGTGGTATCTGATCCTCAGCGGGATCTTGTTTGCCATTGGCATGGTGGGGGTGTTGACGCGGCGCAATGTGCTGGTGATCTTCATGTCAGTCGAACTGATGATGAACGCCGTCAATATCAGCCTCGTGGCCTTTGGCGCGGCGCTGAACTCGCTGGCCGGGCAAGCCTTCGTGGTCTTCGTGATCACGGTGGCCGCCGCCGAAGCCTCGGTGGGCTTGGCGATCATCATGGCCCTGGTGCGCCAGAAGCCGACCGTGGACGCAGCGGACTTGGAACTATTGAAGCAGTAGCGAGGGGCTAGGGGTCAGGGGTCGGGAGACGGAGTACGACGGTCTTGGCCCCACACCTGACTCCTGATAACGGAGTAACACGGTTAGGCATAAGGCATCAGGTATCAGGAGACGGAGTGCGACAGCCTCAACCTGACCCCTGACCCCTGACCCCTGACCCCTGACCCCTGATACTTGACACCTAACAAAGGACCGGCCTCATGGAAGTGAAAGACATCGTTTGGTTGATACCCGCGCTGCCCTTGCTGGGGATGCTGATCACCGGCCTCGGCGGGCGGCTGCTCACCAGTCGCGGGGCGCGGATGGTCGCCACCTATATTGCCACGGCCTGCACCGCGCTGTCATTGGCGGTCTCGATCTATGTGGCGGTGCAAGTGGCCGAGTTAGATCATGCGGTGAACGTCGTCATTTACACCTGGATCCCCTCCGGCGACTTTCGCCCGGAGATCGGTTTGTGGGTGGACCGGCTGACGGCGGTCATGCTGCTGGTGGTCACGGGCGTGGCGACCCTGGTGCATATTTACGCCATCGGCTACATGAAAGACGATGGGCGCGATCCGGCGGTGGTGGCGCATGGCGGCGGTCACGGCGATGCCCACGGCGCGACCGATGCTCATGGGACGCACGAAGCGGCGATTGTCCACGGCGGGCATGACACGCACGCCCCGCACGGCGACGACCATGTGGCGGAAGGCACCGGCGAGTCGGGCACGCAGCCGACCACCGCCCCGATTGACCCGGCCACGCGGCCCGGCCCCGGCGGCTGGCGCATCTCCGGCGCACTGCAAAAAGACGGCGGCTTGGCGCGCTTCTTCAGCTTCCTCAACCTGTTTGTGTTCAGTATGCTAATCTTGGTGCTGGCGAACAACTACCTGATGCTGTTTGTCGGCTGGGAACTGGTCGGCCTCTCCTCCTTCCTACTCATCGGCTTCTGGTATCAGAAGCGCGACATCTTCCAGGACCTCAAAGGCTTCCTCCGCAAAGACGTGCCGTTTGAGGCATCGAAAAAAGCCTTTATCGTCAACCGCATCGGCGACTTTGGCCTTGCCACCGGCATCATGCTGATGTTTGTCAACTTCGGCAGCCTGGCTTTCGGCAGCGTGTTCCAGCAAGCGCCGAACCAGACCTTTATCCTGGGCAACATGACCGTGATGTGCCTGCTGCTGTTCATGGGCGCAATGGGCAAGTCGGCCCAGTTCCCGCTGCACGTCTGGCTGCCCGACGCGATGGCTGGCCCCACGCCGGTGAGCGCGCTCATCCACGCCGCCACGATGGTCACGGCGGGCGTGTATCTGGTGGCGCGATCCAACCCGGTGTTCAGCCACGCCCCGGATGCCATGTTGGTGGTCATGATCATCGGCACCATCACGGCCCTACTCGGCGCGACCATCGCCTGCACGGCCACCGACCTCAAGCAAGTGGTCGCCTATTCGACGGTCAGCCAGTTGGGCTATATGTTCGCCGCGCTGGGCGGCGGGCTGTGGGTCGCCGCCATCTTCCACCTGTTCACCCACGCCTTCTTCAAGGGGCTGCTGTTCCTCGGCTCCGGCTCGGTGCTGCACGGAATGCACGACCTGGAAGCGGAAGGCAAAGACGGCCAGGACATTCGCTGGATGGGCGGCTTGGCCCGCTATATGCCGATCACCGCGATCACCTTTATCATCGGCGCGCTAGCGAATGCCGGCATGGTGCCGTTTGCCGGCTTCTGGTCCAAAGACGAGATCATCTCTGGCCTGCTCACCAACAACACCTGGGGCGTGGGCGCAATTGCCGGCGGCCTGCTCTGGATCGGCTCGTTCCTGACGGCCTTCTATATGTTCCGCTTGGTCTTCCTGGTCTTCTTTAACCAGAAGCATTGGGATCCGGCAGTGGTCCACCCGCACGAGTCGCCGCGCATCATGACCATCCCGCTGATGATCCTGGCCGGCGCGGCGGTGCTGGTCGGCTTTCTGGGCTTCCCGCCCGAAGCGGGCATCTTCCACCACTTCTTGGACCCGGTGTTCCAGCCCGCCTTCACGGCGCTGCATACCGAAGTTGTGCCTCCACTGGGCGGTTACTCGCCACAGCATATTGCTATGACCCTCGGCTTGCAGACGATTAGCGTGTTCTTTGCCTTCGCGGGGATCGGTTTGGCCTTCCTGATGTATGCCCGCCCCACCGGTGCCGACGAAAGCATGGGCCAGATGATGGGGCCGATCTATCGGGCGGTGCGAATGCGCTGGTATTTCGATGAACTGTATGACCTGCTGTTTGTGCGCGGCGGCAAAGCCCTCGCTAACCTGATGTGGGCCTTCGACCGCAACGTAGTAGACGGCGCGGTAAACGGGGTGGCGGCCTTCTACGGCTGGGCCAGTGGTCGCCTGCGCCGCACCCAGACCGGCTTCGTCGCCAACTACGCCTTTGGCATCGCGCTCGGCGTGTTCGTGCTGCTGGGCTACGTCTTGATTTCGACCCTGGTTCGCTAAGAAAGTGTTGAGTGTTAAGTGCTTAGTGTTGAGTGTAAGACTCGGCACTAAACACTCAACACTAAGCACTCAACACTAACAAAAGAGGTCCAATGTGGAAACAGATAACGGCCTACCGCTGATATTAACGTTGGTCACGTTCCTGCCGCTGGTGTTTGTGGCGATCATGCTGCTGCCCAACTGGAAAGCGCCGCAGTTTAAGGTGATCGCAGCCATCGGCGCGGCCATAGATTTGGTGCTGTCGCTGATCATGCTGCCGGCCTATAACTACAATAACGGCATCATCCCCGGCACGGGCATGGCGCAGATGCAGTTTGCGGTCAACCTGCCCTGGCTGTCGCAGCTCGGCATCCGCTACCATGTCGGCGTAGACGGCTTGGCGATGCTGCTGATCATCCTGACCACGCTGCTGACGCTGATCTCGATCCTGGTCTCCTGGGATCCGATCCAGAAGCGCGAACGCGAGTTTTACATCTGGATACTGGTGCTGGAAACAGCCATGATCGGCGTGTTTGTCAGCCTCAACTTCTTCCTGTTCTATATCTTCTGGGAACTGATGCTGATCCCGATGGCCCTCTTGATCGGCATCTGGGGCAGCGGCAACCGCGTCTATGCCGCGCTCAAGTTCTTCCTCTACACCCTGGCCGGCTCACTGCTGATGCTGGTCGGCATCATCGCGCTCTATCTGCAAACCGGGTCGCTCGACATCATCGAAATCGCGCGCCAGTCGGGCACCTTCGGGCAAAACTTCCAAGTCTGGGTCTTTCTGGCCTTTGCGGCAGCGTTCGCGGTCAAGGTGCCGATGTTCCCGGTGCATACCTGGCTGCCCGATGCCCACGTCCAGGCACCTACTGCCGGCTCGATCATCTTGGCTGGGGTGATGCTCAAAATGGGCGCGTTCGGCTTCATCCGCTTCGCCTTGCCGATGACCCCTCTGGGCGCGGCGGCGCTGGCTCCGTTGATGATCGTCCTCTCGGTGATCGCCATCATCTATGGGTCGCTGGTCTCGCTGGTGCAGCCCGACCTCAAAAAGCTGATCGCCTATTCGTCGGTCAGCCACATGGGCTTTGTCACGCTGGGGCTGTTTGTGTCGCTGCTGCCGGTGGCCGGCGGCTCCAACGCAGCGGTGCAGGGCATTGACGGCGCGGTGATCGTCATGTTGAGCCACGGCTTCCTGACCGGCGCGCTGTTCCTTTGTGTCGGCGTGATCTATAACCGCTTGCACACGCGCGAAATCAGCGCGATGGGCGGCCTCACGGCGCGGATGCCCGTGTATTCGACGCTGTTCCTGATAGTCACGATGGGGTCGCTGGGCCTGCCGTTGCTCAGTGGCTTTGTCGGCGAGTTCCTGGTGATGCTGGGCGCGTTCCGCGTCAACTGGCTGGTCGGCACGATCACGGCGGCCATCGTGATCACAGCCGCGTGGTATATGCTCTGGATGTTCCAGCGCGTGATGTTCCAAGCCCCGAAAGCGAGTTCGGCGGGCTTCCGCGATCTGAACCCGCTGGAACTGGCCGGGCTGGTGCCGTTGGTGATCCTGAGCATCGTCATGGGGGTTGCACCGAGCCTGTTCCTCGCCATCACCCGCACCACCGACGACGCGCTATACCAGAAAGTCGCGGATGTTATGAATCAGCCGGCGGTTGTCGGCTTCTTGACCCACCTGATGCGCTAGGCGCACAGTTCGCCCGCCCGGCCCGCCGGGTACCGATAGGACGACGTATCTATGCTGCCATTGCCCGTTATCAACACCGATTTAAGTACCATCGCGCCCGAACTGATCATCATGGCGCTGACGATTGTGCTACTGATCGGCGAACTCGTGATCCGCCCCGCCGGCAAGCAAGTGCTGACCACCGTCAGCATCGTCGGCTATGCCGTGGCCTTGGTGGTGTGTGTGGTCTTCTTCTTCGCGCAGGGCGCGCCCGTAGACTCGTTTTCGGGCATGGTCGTGCTGGATCGGCTAGGGTTATGGTTCCGCATCCTGGCCTTGCTCTCGGCGCTGATCGGCGTGGTCTTTGCCGCCAATTACATCGAGGAGAAAGGGATGCCGCTCGGCGACTTCTACTCGATCCTGGCGATGGGCACGCTAGGCATGATGATTGTGGGCGCGGCGCACGACCTGACGCTGATTTTTGTCGGCATCGAACTGTCATCTATCGCCACCTATATCATGACCGGCTTTGCCCGCAACAATAAGCTATCCAACGAGGCCGCGCTCAAATATTTCCTGCTCGGCACCTTCGCCACAGCCATCCTGGTCTACGGTATGGCCTGGCTCTACGGCATGACCGGCACGACCAACATCCCGCTGATCGCCCAGCAGGTCCGCACGATTGTGACCAGTGGGCAAGCGGGCCAGGGCGGGCTACTGCTGGCGATGCTGCTGCTGATCGCGGGGCTGGGCTTCAAAGTGGCGGCGGTGCCCTTCCATATGTGGACCCCCGATGCCTACCAGGGCGCGCCCACGCCGGTCAGCGCGATCATGTCGGTCGGCCCCAAAGCCGCCGGGTTTGCCGCCATCGTGCGAATCCTGATCGAGGCGCTCGGCCCGGCGTGGCAGCAGTGGACCCCCGTCATCGCCGTGTTGGCCGTGCTGACCATGACGGTGGGCAACGTGATCGGCCTCTCGCAGCGCAGCGTCAAGCGAATGCTGGCCTATTCCAGTATCGCCCACACCGGCTATGTCATGGTGGCGCTGGCCGCCTATAACCCGGCGCTAATCGGCGGAGCGAACGGCAATCAGGCGCTTGCCAGCCTGCTCTTTTACCTGTTTGCCTATGTGATCATGAATATGGGCGCGTTCGGGCTGGTCATCTGGATGGAGCGCAACGGCGGCACCGAATACCTGGACGACTTCCGGGGCCTGTCTACCTGGGCCCCGCTGCCCGCCGCGACCATGCTGATCCTGATGCTCTCGCTGGCCGGCATCCCGCCGACCATCGGCTTCCTCGCCAAATATTATGTCTTCCTGGCCGCTGTGCAGTCCAATCTGACCTGGCTGGCCGTGATCGGCGTGCTGAACAGCGCGGTCGGCACCTTCTACTACCTGCGCGTGATCTGGTATATGTACTTCGAGCCGTCCCACAGTACGCTGGTCGCCCGCCGCGCCCCGCTCGTCTCCGGCGGGCTGGTCGTAACCGCGCTGGCGACGGTGGTGCTGTTCATCCTGGGCGGGGTGTTCCTCAGCATGACCCAGCTCTCGATCCCCCTGCAACCCGTCGCCGACTCGATCAAAGGGCTGGCCGGCCGCTGACGGCGGCGTGCTGAGTTCTGAGTTCTGAATTAGCGGATGACTATGGGCGGAGGTGGACTAGGGTCCGCCTCCGTTGCTTTTGTCGCTGTAGGAGGCGGTTCCACCCGGCGACGGGGCGCTACCGCGATGGGGGATATTGTAGGCGGCGGCTCCGCCCGGCGATGCCGCCCTACCGCGATCTCTATGAGAGTTAGCTAGATTTTGTCTAGCGCATCACGAAACTCGTCAGGCAATAGCCGGATTTCTCGTAATATTTCGCGGATGAGTGGGCGCGCAAGGTCTCTGCCTGGATGATTCGGCACAGTGGTTGTTCTACCATCGGGGTGCCGGAAAAAGACGTGACTACCGCGTTGTCGGACTTCGGCAAAACCCAAATTGTGCAGGACTGCGCGCATCTGCTTGAAATTGACAATGGGTAAGCCCGGCATTAGGCAACCTCAACCTGCTGCAATCCGACAAAGCGCGTTGTTGTGTCTGCATCTTGACCAAGTTCTTCTAAGCACAGTTCCAGCACCTCTTTCAAGTTGCGTTGTAGCTCATCCAATGTAGCAGCTTGGGTGTGGGCACCGGGAACGTTGGGGATGATACCGACATATAGCGCGGTTTCAGGATCAAACTCAATATAAGCCGTGAAAGTTCGCATGGTTTGGCTCCTCTCTTGCTGTCATTGTACCGTGTTTACGGTACAAAACACAACGGTCCCGCCGTGGCCTACCGCTTGCTCTAGCCTGCGCCATGAGCGACGAATCTGTCCCCGATGTCACCGTAGACCCCGTCGAATCGGCCAAAGCGGCGGGGCTGCGCTATGTGCATGATAATAAACCGGGCATCACCCGTGAGCGCGGGGGCGACGGCTTCCAGTACCGCAGCAAGGCCGGCGAGATCATCGAGGACGCAGCGACGCTGGACCGCCTCACAAGCCTGGGCATTCCGCCGGCCTGGGAACAGGTGTGGATCTGCCCTGACAAGCGCGGCCACATCCAGGCGACGGGACGCGATGCGCGGAGGCGCAAGCAATACCGCTACCACCCGCGCTGGCGCGAAGTGCGCGACGAGACCAAGTATGAGCGCATCATGGCCTTCGGCGCGGCGCTGCCGGCCATCCGCGCCCGCGTGGACCACGACCTGAGCCTGCCCGGCCTGCCGCGCGCAAAGGTGCTGGCGACGCTGGTGCGCCTGCTGGAAACCACCTTCATCCGCATCGGCAACGAGGAATACGCCCGTCAAAACGAGTCCTATGGGCTGACCACGCTGCACGAAGATCACGTAGATGTGAGCGGCACCACGTTGCGCTTTCAGTTTCGCGGCAAAAGCGGCAAAGATCACGACATCGCGATCAAAGACCGCCGCGTAGCCGCCGTGGTCAAACGCTGCCAGGATCTGCCCGGCCAGGAACTCTTCCATTACAAGGACAGCGACGGCACGATCCAGGCGATAGATTCCGACGACGTAAACGCCTATCTGCACGAAATCAGCGGCCAGGACTTTACGGCCAAAGATTTTCGCACCTGGGGCGGCACGGTGTTGGCCGCGTTGGCCTTGCAAGCGGTGGGCGCGGAAGGCGACGACACCCAGCCCACCAAAAAGGCCGTGACCGCCGCCATTGAGCAAGTGGCAAGCAAGCTGGGCAACACGCCGACCGTTTGCCGCAAGTGCTACGTCCACCCGGCGATCATTGATTCCTACCTGGACGGCACGATGATCACCATGCTCCAACAGCGCGTGGCCGCCGAGATCGCCGATGAAGGTCCAACCCTGCCAGCTGATGAAGCCGCCGTGCTGCGCCTGCTAGAGACCCGCTTGGCCGCCGCTGCCGCGTGACGGAGTTCGGAGCCGGTGCCGGGGCGACTGAAACGCGCCGCTACCGCTACGAAGCCCGCCTACGCGGGCTGCGACGGGGTTCTCCGTAAATAGAGGGGCTGCTTCACCGCCCACCGCTGCGGTCGCTGCCTGCAGCCGCCGTGAATAAAGGTTCTCCCAGCTGTTTCTCCGCAGCCCGCGTAGGCGGGCTGCGGAGCGGTAGCGGCGCGTTCCAGTCGCCCCGCCCCGCCGCTCCCCCGCCTACCATCCTTGCCCTAACACGCCGACCAGCGCCAGACCCAATGCGGCCCAGCCGACGGGTACACTCCAGTCGGCCCACCGCTGCGCCTGCGGCAGACCACAAACCCACCCGACGATCCCCGTCAACCCGCCTAACAACAACGATCCGACCCAAAACGGCGCGGACGGCACCACCACTGGGCTGATTATCAACCCCATACCGATAAACCCTATTTTGGGGATATGTATAGCAAGTTGGGATATGAAATTATTAGGGACGGGCAGTGTATAGATCACCCCTAATCCGAGGCTGAAGGAGAGCATGATCAGCCAGCGTATCCCCCCTGAGACGGGAGTAGTGGGCGCGGGCAAGAGCAGCAGACTGCCCGCCGGAGATTGGGCCAGGGCCAACAACGGCGACAGGAGCAGCAAGCCATAGCCGCCCAACGCCCGCCGATCTGCACTCCCCGGTGCAGGCAGCAGGAGCCAACTGGCACCCAGCAGCAAGCCCAACGGCGCAAGTAGATCAGGACCGCTGGGCAATGGCGCGAGGCCGGGCAACGGCAGCAGGGCCAGGCCCGCCCAGGCCAGGGCCGGCGCGAGGACGGCGGACGCTTCCGACAGGGCCGGCAAGGGTGCGCCGGCAGCCGTCTTGCGGCGGGAGCGTGTCAGGAATGGCAGCCCGCCGGCGATCAGCAGCGCGAACAGGCCACCGGGATAGAGCAGCAGGCGCGGCAACAGGGCCAAGACAAAAGCGGCGAAAGCGCGCCCGGCTGCATCGTCAAACATCAGCGCGGCGACGGAACAGGCCACGCAGACGGGCCCGCGCCTCGGCACCCGCCAGCGTCAGCAGCAGCGTGGCGGCCACGCCGAGCGCGGGCCAACTGGCCGTCGTGGCATTGCCCCGCACGATGATCAGGCCCAAACCGGACGCGGGGTGGACATCGCCCAGCGCAGGCAGGCCCGCCGCCAGCGTGTTGAGCGCGGGCCGCAGCGCACCGTCTACCAGTCCCGGCAGCAACCCCACAAGGAGCAACCCCCCTGCACCAAGCCACGCTAGGGGCCGCAGCCCGGCGCGGGCGGGCAAGG
>JALYUO010000242.1 GCA_030853735.1 Chloroflexota bacterium | reverse complement strand
GTCTCATAGCATACGATGGTCTCTCTGGCCGCGTTCCCCAAATGTTATATGGATGACCTCTGCATCACCCGCAGCATGAGCCTGTTCGAGTGGATCGATCTGGCCGCTACGTTGCCGGTGGACGGGTTGGAACTCTATGACGGCTTTCTACGCTCGCTGGATTCCGCCTATCTGGAGTCCGTCGGCACCGCGATCCGCGCGCACGGCCTCCAGATGCCGATGATGTGCTACTCGCCCGACTTCACGATCCCCGACGCAGCCGCCCGGCAGGCTGAAGTCGTCAAGCAGCAGGCGATCATGATGGCGACAGCGGCGTTGGGCGGGCAGTTCTGCCGCGTGCTGTCGGGCCAGCGCCGCCCCGACGTGGAGCAGGAGCAGGGGATTGATTGGGTGGTCGCGGCCATTGAAGCGTTGCTCCCGCACGCCGCAGCCCTGGGCCTGACGCTCACGCTGGAAAATCACTATAAAGACAATTATTGGACCTACCCAGAATTTGCCCAGAATAGCGCGGTGTTCTGTGCCATCCTCGACCGTGTGCCGTCACCCCGCCTGGGCGTGAATTATGACCCATCAAATGCGTTGCTGGCCGGCGAAGATCCGCTGGTGGTGCTGGAGAAGGTCAAAAGGCGCGTCGTGACGATGCACGCTAGCGACCGTGCGTTAAAGCCCGGTGCTACGATGGCCGACTTGCACGCTCAGGAAAACGCAGTTGGCTATGCGAGCGTGCTACAGCACGGCGAAATCGGCCACGGTTTAAATGACTTTGATGCCATCTTTGCTACGCTGCGGACCGTCGGCTTTGACGGCTGGATTTCCATCGAGGACGGTGTCAACGGCTTGGCAGAATTGCGACGCTCTGCCGAGTTCCTGCGGAAGAAGATGGCCCACTACTGGCCGGGAACTCCGTCACACCCCTAAGGCCTATGGACAGGATACGTGTAATTTTAGGACACGCAAACTAGGCCCAAACCCCATAGGCGTCAAGTTAAGGAATTCACAAAGTATCACCGGAACCGTTTTTGCTAGGGCATAGGTACGGATGTATGCACGACCCTGCACAAGGAGGTTCCCATGCTGGATCTTACCACGATTGAGCGCACCTTACACACCTTATTCACCACCGAAGCGGCGCACCTGGCCCGTCAAAGTGGCCTCGTGCGCCGGCACTCCAAGCTCACCGGCCCGTTGCTGCTCCTGATTTTGGTGGCCGGCTTTATCCAACACCCCACCGCCAGCTACAACATCCTCGCCCAGGTCGTGGCCGATTACGGGGTGACCGTCACCCGCCAGGCCATCCAGACACGCCTCACCGCTCCGGCGGTGGCCTTCTTCCACACCCTGTTGCAACGCAGTGTGGAGCTCTTACAGCAGCAAGTGCGCTTGCCCATCCCGCTGCTGACCCAATTCCAGGCCGTCTACTTGCTCGATAGCACCCAGGTCGCGTTACCTGCTCCGCTGGCCGCGACGTATCCCGGCACCGGCGGTGCGGGTCCCCCGGCCGGGATCAAATGGCAGGTGCTGTGGGAAATCTTGGCTGGCAATCTGCGGGCGGTGTGCGGCCAGCCCGCTAAACAGTCGGATCAGCGCGCCATGGTCGATCTGCCGCCGTTGGCAGCGGGGAGTTTGCTACTGTGCGATCTGGGCTATGTGGCCTTACGCCTGCTGAGCACCCTGATCGCGCAGCAGGTTTATTTTATCTGTCGCTGGAATCCACGCTTCGAGGCGTTCACCCGCGCGGGGCGCCGGCTGGATCTCCCCGCCCATTTAGGGCGTGGCGCGAAGGACTGGCTCGATATGCAGCTCTGCGTGGGGGTCGCCCAGCACTTACCGCTGCGGGTGGTGGCCGGCCGCGTCCCTTTGCAGGTGCGGGAACAACGGCGGCGGCGTGCCCACGCCACAGAAAAGAAGCGCGGTTTTACCTATAGTCAGGCCTATTTACAGGGCCTGGACTGGAATATCTACATTACCAATGTCGGACCGGAGCAGTTGAGTGGGCCGCAGGTCTGGCAAGTCTATGGGGCCCGCTGGCAAATTGAATTACTATTCAAGCTATGGAAAAGTGAAGGGGCCTTAGCGCAGGTCCGTGGGCAGCAGAGCAGCCGCGTGTTGTGTGAGCTGTACGCGAAGTTGATCGGGCTGGCGGTATTCGGCTACCTGAGCGCGCCAGTGCGCTGGGCCGCAATGGAATTGAGTCCGGTGAAAGCATGGCAAGTCTGGCAACGGCAGATCGAGTGCGTGGCGCAGGCGCTCCGCAGCGGCGCGGGATTGGCGGCGATATTAACCCAGCTGTATCACCGGTGGCAGCAGTTTGGGTGCAAGGAGCACCGGGCGGATCGGCCCTCGAGCTACCAAGCGTTACAACGCCAGCCTTTGTGCAATCCCTTCGCGCGACTAACGGCATCGGCTACCCAGTCGGTTGCGGGGTAGGGCGGTTTGTGAAATCCTTAACTTGACGCCTATGGGTTTGGGCCATATTCTCGGCATCCAGCAGGCGCTCGGCGGCCCAGTTAGGGATCAAACGCTGTTTGCAGCCGACGCAAGAAACTAATCGACGCAGTGCGTGTTATAAGCTCGACTTTGTACAACGGGTTAGGCCGCCGCCGCCTGCATCACGCGGGCCAAGTCCGCTGCCTGGATCGTTATTTGCTCGGCCCCTCGCAGGGGCTTATCGAATCATTCCCCCCGCCATAGCTGGGT
>JALYUO010000229.1 GCA_030853735.1 Chloroflexota bacterium | reverse complement strand
GCGCGTGCGCCTTGCGTTGCGGGTCGCTGCCAGTCACCGCCGGCTACAGGTTAGTTTTACTGCCCCCGCCCCGGCTCCTCTTGCCCAGGTGGCCGAACCGGTTGCTCAGTGGCTGTCGCCAGGGCAGGAAGCACCGCATCCGCCGGCGACCACGAACCCAGCCACTGCGACAGACCCGACGGCGATGCTGCTATTTACCGTTGGGCCGGAAGATGGGCTGCTGGCAGCCTGTGGCTTGCGGGGCTTAACCCTTGCAGTGCAGCCGGATCATGACGGGCGGTGCCGGGTGCAAATCGGCCTGGCCGGGCCGACGGCGACGCTGCCGCACCTCACATTGACTTTAGCGAGTGGCGACACCCTCCCGGTGCCCCTAGATAGGCAGGGCCAGGGTCACTTGCCGCCCATCGCCCTGACCGCGTTAGCCGCGGCGGTGATCACTATCGCATGGCCCCTTGTTCCTTAGCCCGTCATTCGCACTATAGTAATTCAGCTAATGATATGGAGCGGTGGTTAGCCCCGCCAACTGAGGAGTTTGCACCCCCAGGTGCGAACTCCGAGGGCGGCGCGTCGTTCGCACCTGGGGGTGCGAACTCCTCCTTCCTGATCTCTAGATCATTATCTGAATTACTATAGCTCCAGCCCGCGTAGGCGGGCTTCGTAGCGGTAGCGGCGCGTTCTAGTCGCCCCGGCCCCCCGCCCCGGTGCGGCCAAATTAGAGGCACTTGCCCTGTTACATTGCTCAGGGTCTATGCGTTCGCAGCTTCATGCGCCGGATTGGGCTGCTGCCGGACGGTGGGAGCGGCCTCCTGGCCGCGATGAGGCTTGTCACACCCCGATCCACGCGCCCGCAACCCGACCGGTGCGGTGAGGGTAGGCTATCGCGGCCAGGAGGCCGCTCCCACCGTCCGAGATAACTCTTTCACCAAACCCCCCCAGTCAGGAGAACGCATAAGCCCTGTTGCATTGCCAAGCTGCCTTGACATCGGCGCAGCTGTCCCCTATACTTTCCGATAGTACCCGGCCCCCTTGATTTGCCGGGCAGCTAGGGAGAAGAGAAAGCAGCAATGGCAAACAGCACCAACCCGCGTAAACCGGCTGCGGCGGCCGCCAAACCCGCCGCGCCGCCCGCCGGTCAGCCGATCAACAAACCCGCCTTGGCTCCCGTGCCCAAAAGCCCCATGACGAACAGCGCGGCACTCAAACAGCAAGGTGACGCAGCCCGCCAGAATACGCGCATCCAGGTGCAAGCGCGGCGCGAAGCCCAGGTGCGCGTCGAGCGTAACGCGCGCAACCGTCGCCGCCTGTTGCTAGGGGCGGTCTTAGCGGTGGCTGTGGTGGCGAGTGGGATTGGCCTGTATTTCTGGAACGACTATACGCATCCCGGTGAGTATCATGCCGATATGGCGGTGCAGGTACGCCATATTGCCACAGTGGATACACCGCATCCGAAGTATACTACCGACCCGCCCACGTCTGGCCCGCATACGCAAGAACTGGCTCCGTGGGGTGTAGCGGATACCGTGCTGCATGAAGAGAATGTGGTTCACAACCTCGAAGATGCCGGCGTGGTGGTCAACTACCGCCCCGACCTGCCCGCTGACGCAGTGGCCCACCTGAAGGCACTGGTGGAAAGCTACGGCACCGTCGAAGTCACGCTGCGAAATAGCCCACCGGGCGCAGATAGCAAGACCGTTACCGGACACGTACTAATGGCTCCCTATCCCACCTTGAAAGATCCCATCGTCTTCACAGCCTGGAATCGAATGCAACGCTTCCCGAGCTATGATGAAAGCACGATGCGCCATTTTATTGATATGTATCGTGGCATTGACCATCACCAGGGCGATACCACGCAAGGGAGTGCCCCATGAGCAAGGAAGTTAACCGCAAGCCGGTCGTGCCGGAGAACCGCAACGGCACTGAGCCAACTACCGTCAAGCCCCGCATGAGCGGCAAAGTCGCGGTCACACCGGCCCGCCCTCCACGGGTGTCGCAGCCGGTGGCGGTGAAGCCGGTGGCACGCGGTATCCGCCCGCTGGACATTGGCCTTGTCGTGCTGGGCCTGTTCGGCACGGTGGCGATTGTCTGGTTGCTGTTAAGCAACAGCCAGACCAGCAGCAACGGCCCTGCCGCCGCTGCTACCACTCCGGTGGGAGGCTTCGTGGGTCAAGTGGCGACCGACTTCACCTTGCCGGCCACCGACGGTCAGACCTATACCCTCAGCCAATTCAAGGGACAGCCGGTGTTTCTGGAGTTCATGGCTCCCTGGTGCCCGCACTGCCAGGAGGATGCGCCCTTGCTCAACCAGATTTATGCAGCCAATAAAGATAAAGGTCTGCAAATGCTGAGTGTCAGCGCCACGCCTAGGGGCCGCGATGGCGAAAGCCCGATTGCTATGGAAGACCTGACCTGGTTCCGTGACACCTTCAAAGTACCGTTCCCGATCTTGTTCGATAAAGATGCGACCATCGGGCACACGAAGTACGGGGTGGACGGCTTTCCCACCATTTACACCGTCAACCCGCAAGGCGTGATCATGGCTGCGCCGGAGAACCCGTTGACGCTCGAAGGGCTGCAAGCGGCGGTGGATGCGGCACTGGGTACGAAATAGCGGTGGCCCAATGGACCCATCCTGATGAGATGGTCGGGCAGCCCCCCCCCGACAGCGCAGCGGCAGCGCAGGTATATCCATCGGCTGCCTCCGGGGTGGGTGCGCGGCTGCGCCAAGGGCTGGGTAGCCCCTACCTGACGTTGGTCTCGCGGCTGGTGTTGGGTGGCATCTTCTTTCTGTCGGGGCTGACCAAGTTAGGCGTGCCGGCGGCGTTCACCGCTAGTATCAGCTCCTATGAAGTGCCGTTGCCGGACTTCGTGGTGCAGGTCATGGCGAACGGGCTGCCACTCGTTGAGCTGATCTTGGGCATCTGGCTGCTGATCGGGCTGTTCACGCGCTTTGCGGCGGCGGCGTGTGGCGGGCTGATGGTGGTGTTTCTGATCGCGCTGCTGCAGGCGATGCTGCGCGGCCTCAGCCCCGACTGTGGCTGCTTCTCCGGTCCGAACGGCAACCCGTTGGGCCTGCAACTGCTGCATCTGCTTGGCCCAGTAGGCGACTTTTTGACCAGTGGCAAGGTCGGCCCGGCCACGATTTTGCGCGATCTGGTCTTCCTGGGCTTGGCCGTCCATCTGGTGCTGGTGCCGACGGTCTTCGGCTTGGATCGGCGCAAACACCTGCCCCTAGTGGAATCGGAATATGAGACGGATTTAGCGGTAGAAGACGAAATAGCAGACAACGAGTAATCTCACCGCACAGACGCAAAGAACGCGAAGGCAGGGATTTATGGTCCCTACTTTCGCGTTCTTGTGTCTGTGCGCTGCGCCTTACGGCCGGCTGTAGCGCCATGCGTAATATTGCTGCCCGACATTGCCCAGTTCGACCCGCCATTCGGGCGCGTTGGCGACGTTGAAGCTGAGGGTGCGGCGCTCGAACAGTTGCACCAGCACCGGCTGATCGGGTTTGCTGGCGATAGTGGCGCGCACCCAGTAGGGTTCACTGATCGGGTAGCCGAGCAGCCCCACCCAGTTGCTTTGCTTTTGCATCCAGTTCCAGAAAGCGTCGGGCACGTTATGGCCGCTCTCGGCCACAAAATGAGCATTGCTCACGCCCGCGCCCAGACCGGCATCTTCGCCGGTTCCGCCGTCAAGCGCCAGCGTTGCGCTGACCGGTTGGCCCGTGCGATCCTGCGTTTGGCCTGCATCGGTGCCTGCGCCCAGCTTGGCGAAGGTGGCATACGTGGGGGCTGTATTGTCTGCCCCGTCGCCCGTCACCGGCACGGCGGCGGGTTGCGCGGCCTGGAAGCTGCTGGGGCCGGTCTGCACTTGCCCCGTCACCAGTTCGCGGGTTAGCAGGCCGGATGTGACGTAGCTTGCGCTGGGGCGTTCGAGGTCGGGATTGGCGATCTCCATGCGCCCTTTGTCGTAGTATTCGACCACACGCCGGCCGCCCGGCGAGTCGCTCCACGGTTCGAGTGTGTGGGTGATCGGCTTGGCCCCCCAGAGCCAGGGGCGGGCAACCTGCCCGGTCGCCACGGCATTATCGGCCAGCCGCCAAACATTGTAGAAGGCGGCGCTGGCCGACGGGAAGCGCGTTTTGGCGCGCCAGACGGCGTTGAAGCTGTTGGGAATAAATAGCGTATTATCGCTGCCGTCGAGCCGCAGCAGCCACGACTCGTGGGTGTAGATCAGCTTGCCTTTATCGGCGGTGGTGCGGCTGACGCGGATCAGGATCTGCTGGCCGCTCGGTGACACGCTCGGTGGCCCAATGGACGAGATTTCGCCTTTACGCGGGTTGGCGACGTGTGGTTCGCTCCAGATCGGCTTAACGTTGCCGCCGTCGAAATCGGCGCTGACCACACGCTGGCCTTCCGGGCCGGGGCTAGACAGCGAGACGACCACGCGGCGCGGTCCGCCGGCCCACGATGCGCCGCCCTTGATGGTGCCGGGCGCGCCTTTTGCGCTCACCACCGGCCGGAACGTACCCGTCGCCAGGGTTAGCGTGCCGAAGCCGTTGCCGTCGCTGGTCGCTAGGTATTTGCCGTCGGGCGACCAGCCGCCGCCCAGCACCCACAGCTTTGCACCGTCGCCGGGCAGATCCGCCGGCGGGGCATCGTCGCGCGTCAGGTCAAAAATATGGCCGGGGAAGCCCGCCGCGATGCGCGTGCCGTCGGGCGACCACGCCACGCCCGCCGGCAGGCTGGGGATGCCGCCGGCACCTGGCACCTTGTAGGGCGCACCGCCCGCCACGCGCACCAGCCAGAGATCGCCGTGCGGCAGTGGCTTGTCGGCCCAGCCCTCGCCGCCCAGGTAGGCGATAAAACGCCCATCGGGCGACCAGAAGGGATTGGTATACACCCCATCGGCCACGCGGCGTAGGCCGCTGCCGTCGGGGTTCATCACATACAGCGTCAGCCCCTCGGTGACGAGCGCGATGGCGCTGCCGTCGGGTGCCCAGTTTTGATACCAGACGTTGCCTAGCGTGGTCAATTGGGTACTATTGTCGTCGGCCACGGTGCGGGCGTAAAAGTTCCGCACCCGCTCCTCCGGCTTCTGCGGGTCTGGGATCAGGTCGGCTCCATAGGTCAGCGCCTCGGCCCCTAAGTCTGGTGCGGGCGGCGGGCTCTGGGGGGGCGTTTGCGCGTGTGCCGACCCGGTTGCGGCCAGCATCATGATCAGCAGGGGCAACAGCAGCACAACAGTGCGGCGAGCATGACTGATAGAGCAGGGAATCAGGTTGTTCATCCGCTTCGTCTCCTCTGTAGGTTGGTGATCGCAACAACGGGGTCATTGTAGCACAGTCGGGCGTGGCGTGCCAGGGTAGGATGCCCCGCCGGTATAGCGACCCCGGAAATACCGGGATAGGGGAGCGCGGTAGCTATAGTCATTCAGATAATGATCTGGAGTAGCTGGTTGCCCTGCCAACTGAGGAGTTCGCACCCCCAGGTGCGAAC
>JALYUO010000227.1 GCA_030853735.1 Chloroflexota bacterium | reverse complement strand
CAATGACAGTGAAACCCTATATGAATCAAAGGAGCAAGAGATCATGAACAATCCGCAAATGATGGGTACGCCGCCGAAGAGTAAGACGACGACACTGCTGCTCTCCTTCTTCCTCGGTGGCTTGGGCGTGGATCGCTTCTATCTGGGCTATACCGGGCTGGGGATTGCCAAACTCCTGACGTGCGGGGGTTGCGGGATCTGGGCGCTGGTGGACTTCATCCTCATTCTCATGGATAAGCTGCCGGATGCTCAGGGTCACCCGCTGGTGAATTAGCCGACCGCGCTGCCGCCTCCAGTCTGCTTGCCCTCACAGGCAGGCTGAAGGCGGCAGCGCGTTGCACCAGGATGCAGATTCCCATGCGTAACAAGCGCCTTACCACAATACCGGCCAAGCAACTCCAATGGTGGGGACTCGTCGGAGCCGGCGCGTGTGCGGCGATTCCGCTGTATGTGGCGAATCCCGCGCAAGTAGGCTTCTTTCCGCCGTGCCCGATCTATGCGCTGACGGGCCTCTACTGCGCCGGGTGCGGGACGACGCGGGCGGTGCATCAGTTACTGCACGGTCACTGGCGGGCAGCACTCCGGCTTAACCCTTTGCTGGTTTTGCTGTTGCCCCTCCTGGCCTACTCCTTCCTCTCGTTTACGCTAGAGGTCTTTGGCAGTCGGCGGTTGCCCGCGCCCCTGCGGACCTGGCTGTCTACGGGGCTGCTGATCGGCGTGGTCCTGGCCTTTACCGTGTGGCGGAACGTCCCTGCCCAGCACCCGGTTGCGCCGTCCCCGCATTAGGCTACTGGGTTCACCTACGCCGTGCTCTGCGCCCCGCCGGTCGTTGTCGCACCGTGCGACTCGACAAACTGCCTTCGCAGGCTAGGGCGGGGCTGCGCGGCTATCATAGCGTCTGGGGCTGTCAAGGTGGCTTTACACTGCAATAGACGGGTGGTACAATAACCTATGTTAAGCTAAGGAGGCACGCTGATGGCTAACCAAATGTCTTCCCTAATCAGTCCCGACCTTGTGGCGGCATGGGTGCAACTCACTCCCTACCATCAAACGTTGGTGCTGAGTTTGGCCCAGGCTCTAGCTGCTGAAGACGTAACCCAGCTGGACTCTGAGTCCGGTTCGCCGGCGGGTCCGGTGCTTGGTGAAGCTATTTCCGTTAGCGATACGGATAGTATGATCGTCGCTGCAGTCCTTGCTAGGCTAACTAGTCTCCCGCAACCAGCCCCCGACGCTTGGCAGCAAACCGTGGGGATGTTTGGTGACGACCCCATCCTACGTGAGATCACGGATGAAGGTGCGCGGTTGCGTGCGGCGAACCGATCTAGCTAATGCTTGTACTAGACTCTGATCACATCACTGCGCTTCAGTATGCAGGATCACAATCTCTGTATTTGAGTCAGCGCATTAAAGCCTCAACTGAAGATGTAGCGACTACTATTATCACTGCTGAAGAAACCATATATGGGTGGATAAACAAAATACGTAGTAGTGACAATTCTGCCCAGCGTGTCTTATATTACGATAGATTCAGCACCGTGTTCAAGTTTTTTGAGAGCTGGAATAAGTTGCCGTTCGATGCGGCGGCAGCTAAATATGACGAACTCCGCTCACTAAAACTTCGTAGCATTGGTACACGCGATTTGCAGATTGCGGCGATTGTATTATGTCAGAATGCGACATTGTTATCGGCTAACCTTAAGCACTTTCGCTTGGTACCTGGGTTGGCTGTAGAAGATTGGCTCTATTCGTAGCGACGTAACGACATCTAACATCTTCTTCTTGGAGCAGCCAACAGCGCCCCTACATTCGTTGCCCATGTCCGGCACCGACGCATTCGGGTATTCGTGCCGCATTCGGGGACAGCTTGCCCCCCACGGGCGCGGCCGGCAGTGCCGCTACAGCACCAGCGCGGCCCACAGCGCCGCTACATTCCGCAATCCACAATCCGCAATCCGCAATCGCTTTACGCTCCTGCGCCCCGCGTGTATAATGAGGGCAATCGCCCGGCGCTGGGGCCGGGCTAGGGTTGTTATGCGAAGGAGACCTCTCACTGATGAGCGAGACCCCCGGCCCACCGACGCGCCTGGAAAAAGATTCTCTGGGCGACATCGCAGTGCCCGCCGACGCGCTGTACGGCGCGCAGACGCAGCGCGGCATTCTCAACTTTCCCATCACCGGCTGGCTGCCGCACCCGTTGCTGGTGGCGGCCACCGTCACGGTCAAAAAGGCCGCCGCGCTAACCAACCAGCAGTTGGGCCAGCTAGACGACGAGCGGACCGGGGCGATTGTGCAGGCCGCCGACGAAGTGTTGGCTGGGCAGCACCGCGACCAGTGGCGCATTGATCCGTTCCAGGCCGGCGCGGGCACGTCGCACAACATGAACACCAACGAGGTACTGGCGAATCGCGCTAACGAGATCCTGGGCCGGCCACGCGGCAAGTATCAGCCGGTCAACCCCAACGATCATGTCAACATGGCGCAATCCACCAACGATGTGTTCCCGACTTCCATGCGGATCGCTGTGC
>JALYUO010000204.1 GCA_030853735.1 Chloroflexota bacterium | reverse complement strand
AACTAAGTCTGTTCGAGTAACGTCGCCAGCACCGCCCCCGGCGCCTCCGGCCAGGGATGCGTCGCCGGGGGGTGGGTGGCGTGGCGGACCAGGCGGGTCCAGCCTAGCCGCAGATGCCCGCGCGCGCGGCGATCCTGCACCCCCAGGATCGCCGCGATCTGCGGCAGCGTCGTCGCCTGGCCCAGCGTCAGCCCGTAGTACAGATCCAACGCCACCCGTTCGCGGGTTTTCAGCCCGGCCAGCGCCGCCGCGAACGCCGCCGGGGGCACCCACCCTGCCGCCGGTAGGGCGACCCGTGGCCGGTCCCGTAGCCGGGGCGGCTCACTGCCTCCCTCCACCGCCGCCTCCGCCGGCGCACTACCCTCCGCCCCCCACTCTAGCGCCGGTAGAGGCGGTGGTGAGTCGGCGGGGCAGTCGTCCCCCGCCAGTAACTCCACTAACGCCGCCCCATAGGTGGCGCAGAGAAACGGCCCGATCCCGTTTACCGCCGCTAACGCGGCTAAATCGGGTACGCGACTCGCCGCCAGGCGGGCGAGCGTCGCGTTGGTCAACACCCGAAACGCGGCGATGCCCTGGGTCCGCGCCGTCGCCAGCCGCCACGCCTGTAGCCGCGCCGTGCGCGCCGCCACTGTCGCCGCTGCGTAGATCTCCGTATCCATTCCTGATCCCTCCTCCCCTTACCTATGGCCGGTTCCCCGGCCCGAAAGGAAGCCTTCCATGGCCCGCATTATCCTGGCCGACGGCGGCCAACGCTTCACCCTACCCGATGAGACCGTCACCACCGATCAGCAGGTCGTCGAGATCCTGCGCCAGTCCTATCCCGAACTCGGCACCCCCACCATCCAGCGCGAAACCCAGGCCGGGGAACTGGTCATCACCGTGATCAAGCGCCCCGGTAGCAAAGGATAAGCCCCCATGCCCCGCCCGACCACTCGCCCCCGGCCGGGGGCCGCCCGCCACCCCCGCCGGCGGCCTCCCCTGCCCCCCCGCACGCCCTTAGACTATCTGATCCGCGGCCAACCCACCCTTAATCCGGCCCTCGCCCTGAGTTGGGAGCTCAGTCAGCGCGAGCGCGCCGGCACCCTCGATCTGCCCGCCCTGCTGGCCCTCCAAGACGAACTGACCAGAGTCGGCGCGGCAGGGGAGACGTGTGTACGCCGCAGCACCACGGTGCTGCACGCCTTGATGACCGCCCGTACCCCCCAACCCGACCGTCTGGTGCCGGAGGGGTTTTAAGGAGACGCGACGATGCTACCACGCACCACCGGCCCCCCACCGGACCCCTTCCGCACCGGCTACCATCTCAGCCCATCGGTGCCGGTCGCGCTGGACCATTTGCACCACCTCGCCGACGGGATCGCCATCCTCACCTGCTATGCCCACTACTTTCCCGCCCAGTGGGCCGCCTCCCAGACCCCCTGGACCCTCGACCCGCAGTGCGCCTGGGCCGCCCGCGAATGGGAGTTCTTTCGGCTGGTGGATACCCATCTCTTCCCCCTCAGCCTGGAGTGGCTGGAGATCCTCGACAGCGAAGGCCCGGAGGCGCGGGGGCTGGCGCTACCCATCGAACGGGGCGGCCTGGATTGGTGGGACTGCGAACCCGGCGACTTCGGCCCGGCCTGGGATCTGCTGCTCTGGTTGAGCGGCGCCTGGCTAGGGGAGAAGTCGCCGGACGATGAGCCGGAGGACGATGAGCCGGAGGACGATGCAGAGCCACCCGACGCTACGCCGGCGGATGCCGTAACCGCCGACCCCCACCTGCTCACCCCCGCCGCCACAGCAGCAGCGCGGCTGGCCGCCCTGCTGGGCCGTCCGGTAGAGAAGGAACGCCTCGACCAGGCCGCCGCCGCCGCCGGTCCCCCTTTGAGTCACCTACCCGCCGCCCTCGCGCTGATCGCCCATGAAACCGGCAGCGCCTGGCTGGATAGCGGACCCGAAAACGAGATGGATCTCTACTGGAACATTGCCGACATGGCGGTAATGATCGACGACTACCAGATCGGCCAGGGGATCGATGCAGCAACCAGGGAGCTGGTCACCTGGTTGGACCACCCCGCCCACCGCGTGCAACTGCTTGACCTCTGGGCCGGCTGTCTGACCACCCCGCCGGTCGTAGCGGCGGCCCCATGAACCCCCTGCCCCCCCTGACGACCGACCGCTGGCTCCGCCCCTATCAACAGGCCACCACCGTCCGCGCCGCCCTCACCCATTTGGCGGAACACCGCGAGCGAACCCAGCTGCTCCAGCTCTATCACGCCCTCTTTCCCGCCCAGTGGACCGCCAGTACCAGCGCGCTGACCCCTACGCCCGGTAGGGTGTGGTCGCCCCGCGAGTGGGAGTTCCTGGAACTGCTGCAGACCGACTGCTTTCCGCTCGATCTGCCCTGGTTAGCCACCGTATCGGAGCGCCCCAGCGCTGTCCCCATTCACGATCTGATGAACGACTGGCGCGCAGCCCCCCTGGAAGACGACCGGCCCGGTTGGCAATTCCTCTGGGTGCTGAGTGGCGCGGCCCCCTTCGCCGCCCGGCTCCTCCCCGACCCCACCCTGCACAAACCGCTGGCCGCCGCCGCCCACGGACCGCCCATTGAATACGAGGTGGTGGCTGCGGCCTGCCGGCAGATCGGCGGGCCGCTGGTCGCGCTCCCCGCTGCGCTCGACCTGATCTATGGCGAAACCGACAATAGCTGGTTGGATGGTGGCCTGGAGTGCGACGCCGGTTGGGATGCAGCGGACATTCACAGCCTAACCGACGAATACACGGCCGCCCAAGCCCTACTAGCCACCGTCACCCTATTCCTTGCGTGGCTGGAACAACCCGGCCATATGCTGGAGGTACTCACGTTATGGCAGACTTGGCAAGCGACCCGACCCTGATCCACGCCCTATTAGGTCACGGACCGCGCAGTCTTGGCGGCCTCGAAGCCGAACTGCTGATGTACAGTGGGCAATATCTGCTCCATTATCGCGACCCACGCGGCCACGAACGCTACCAACTCATGACCCCCGACGCGGTGCAGGTCGCGCTCAGTGGCATGAACAGCGATAGCGGCTGGCTACCCCCCGGTGTCGTGCGCTGCGGCCACACCCCCCAGGGACCCTTTGCCCTCTACTGGCAGCCCCCCGCCCGCCATAGCATCGCCGTGCTGTTGGACGGCGACCCCGCGCCGGCGCTGCTCACCGTGCCCTTACCGGGACTGGTACTGGCCGGGCTGGGGACGGACTATTGGATCTGGGCCTTGCCCCAACCGGACTTCGACCCCCAGGCCCCGCTGTCCCATATGCCGCTCCCCAACATCTACAGCGATGGCCGCATCTGCTGGGGCAATAACCCCCTGCCCCCGGCCAGCGCCGCCGCGATGCCGCAGGTCTGGCAACTGTTTCTCCAAGCGCCCTTTAACAATCATATTGTCGCTGGGCGGACCCGCACCGCAGACCTGGATATTCGCCGCCTGCTCCAACAGCTCCACCAGAGCGCGGCGAACGCCTTCCCGACCGCCGAGTTGCTGCCCCTGAACTACGGTGGCACCACCGCCGGCCAGCTCCAAAGGATTCTCACCCTATGACCCTCCCGTCCACCCCGCCCCGCCTGCATCGGCACGCGATCCTCACGACCCCGACCCTACCCCCCTATGAAGGACCGTTGTACGAATACTGGCTCCACGGGGGCGGGGTCGCGCTGCGCGCCGAACGGCCCCAGCTGCACGCCTGTATCCCGCTCGGCGGGGCGACCGTGCGCGGTTTACCAACGCTGGCACCAACCGTCACGCTCAGTGTGCCCCCGGTGCCCGCCGGCGCGTTGGCCTTGATGCTGGACCGTGCCCGCAGCGCCCGCGATCCGGCCGGCCATCCCCGCGAGATCCTGTTCCATCTACGCTGGGGCGGCCTGCGCTGGAAGTTGGATATTCCGCCCCAGGTGGGTACCCCCGGCGCGGTGCAGCCCACCGCCGGCGATGCCGCCTCGTCCTACGCTCAGGCGCTGATCGAAGTCCATTCCCATCACTCCATGCGCGCCTACTGGTCTACCACCGATGACCAGGACGAACAGGGCTTCCGGCTCTACGGGGTGCTGGGCACCATCTTTAGCCGGCCGGTCTTGCGGCTGCGGGTTGGGGTGTACGGCGTGTTTCATGAAATTGACCCGACCGGCGTGTTTCAACTACCGCCTGAACTGCACACAACCTGGACCCCCACAGGAGATCCCCAGCCATGAGCAAACGCGCCACCCCACCTACGCTGAATACCGACTACGCCACGGCCCGCCCGATCCTCCTGACCGGAGGTAGTGGCCTCCATCTAGTGTTGGTCGGCTGCGGTGGCACCGGCTCCTGGTTGGCCCCCACCCTGGCCCGCCTGGCCGCCGTCTTGCATGGCGCGGGGCGGCCCACCCACCTGACGTTTATCGATCCCGATCACGTCGAGGCCGGTAATGTACCCCGGCAGAACTTCTGCGCTGCCGAAATCGGCGCGGCCAAAGCCGGCGCGCTGGCCCTGCGCTACACCCGCGCCTGGGGGGTGGATATTACCGCGATCCAGGCACCCCTGGACCAGGCCCAACTCACGCCCTACTACAGCAAGGAGCTGCTGATCTTCTGCGGCGCGGTGGATAACGCGGCGGCGCGCCGCAGTCTAGCCGCCGCCCTCCAGATCCGCAATCGCCCCGCGGCCTATCCGGGTGGGGAACAGACCCCCGCATGGTGGCTGGATTGTGGCAATGCGGCCGACACCGGCCAGGTGCTGTTCGGCAACACCCTGGACCCGGCCCAACTCCAACACGCCTTTACGCTGGAGACGGTCTGTCGCGCCCTGCCCGCGCCCAGTCTGCAATGCCCCACGCTGTTAGCGGATGCCCCGGAGGAACAGGCCGGAGCGACCCTCTCCTGCACCGAACTAATGCTCCGCAACGCCCAGTCACTGATGATTAATCAGGCCGTGGCGACCGCCGCCGGTGCGCTGTTGCAGCGCCTGCTGATCGCCGGCGACTTACGCATCTTCGCGACCTATCTGGATCTGGCGACCGGGGTGCAGAAATCAGACTACACGACCCCCCAAGCGGTCGGGCGCTTTGCGAAGAAGAGACCGGCGAAGAACGCAGATTAAGCAGAGGGGAATACACGCTGACACCCCGGCACTGAGTGTCAGTGCCGGGCTTGTAAGGGGTCACGACATTTTTACCGGGCTTTTCCCCGGTAAGCGGTTTGTGTCTGGAATACGCCTGATCCAGTGGGGTGGCGGACCGAGTCGGCAGCTTGTGTAACCCACGAAGCAACCCAACTCGGCGAAGAATCATACTTCTCAGACGAGTTGGGGCCCGTAGCTTGGATTTTCGTGCGTGAGCACTTCAGCACCAGCCTGTTCTTGCTCGAAGTTACGGTCCAAAACTCGCCGTAGAATCTTCACAGGGTGCTTACCGGGGAAAAGCCCGGTAAAAATGTCGTGACCCCTTGGTCAGTAAGCTGGCGACACAAGGAATCTATACAGCGTTGACCGCTGCCGAACAGACCATACTCAATGCGGTCGGCGAAGCGGCGGCGAGCGGTGCGTTCGAGCATAGCTACCAAAGCGATGAGCTGCGCCGGGCGGCGGGGCTGCGCCGGAGCGACCTGGGAATGCGGAGACCATTCGTTTTCGGGGGCGGGGCGGTCGTCGACTCGCGCCGCCGCTACAGAGATAGAATCGGGGATCCGACCTCAGTGGGACAATAAAGGAGGCCATTCGTTTTCGGGGGCTGGGAAGCCCCGCGTGTTAGGCCGTCGGTAACGAGTCACTCCGCAGCTCGCTGGCCGGCATGCCTGGATACCAGCGCTGGAAGGTGGGCTGGAGATCGCCATCCAACACCTGGACCCGAATCTGGAGGACCCGATGGGCGCCGGCTTTGGTCCAGCGCATTTGCTGCTTTTTTACCATCCGCTTGCTGATCAGCTCATTCACCGTGGCTTCCACGAAACTGCTCGAAACATGTTCGCCGTTGCGATACCGATCGCCATAATTCACCAGAAACGCCCGATTGGCTCCAATATACCCCGTAAATCCTGCACCGCCTTGTCCAGCTTTTGGATCCCCGCCCGCGCTCCCGCGCTAGCTTCCAGGTCCATCTCCAGATCCTGCAACGTGTCCAGCGCGCTGAAGCTGTTGCCCTGCCACAGCAACCATTTTACCCGCTCCAATTCGGCGGTGATTTGCTCGGCCGTGCTGCGCCTGGTGTCCTCATCGTCTTCCGCCTCGGGTTTTCTACACCCTGTCGGCGCAGGGGGCGGCGGGATTCCCTGCGCCAATTGGCCGAGCAGGGTCAGTCGCATCGCAATATGAAACCAATCCAGGATATGCTCGGACTGGGGATTCATGTACAGCGGTAGATCCCGTACCGTGTCGCCGCCATCGGTGAGGAAGAGGACCTGCTGATTGGCCGCCATGCCTTGATGCCGGAGCATCTCGAACAGCCGGCGTTTGGGCTTGGGATCATAGCCGGTCACATACCCGAAGCGTTTGGGTGGTCCTGCGGTCGGCAACCACAATCACCTCAAATGTGCCGGCCTTGCGGTTGGCACCCGCGCGGCCATGCACATACCCGCCATCCAGGCCCACCGTCAGCGGTGCGGCCGGGTCCGGAAGTGCAGCCCACTCGCGTGGACAGCCCTCGATAAACATCGGCTGCTCCGGCCCCAATTCCGCATCCAACCGGTCGGCGGCCTGCTGTACCTGCTGGGTCAGCACTGCCGTACTCACCGGTTTTTCGAGCGGGAAGACCTCGGCCAGCAAGCGAGCCGTTAAGCCGTAGGAGATCAACGCCGCCCACTCGGTTTGCAGATACATAAATTCGGGGGTCGTGCGGTCCGGCAGCATGGCGGCCAGCGGGCTGAAACTCTTTGTGGTGGTACTCGCCGCCTGGCAGGCGCAGGTATAGAAACGTGGGCTGGACAGCCGCACCTTCCCAAACAGCGTCCGTACCGTCACGGTACGATTACTTTTGCGGTTATACAGGGTCCCGCAGGCCGGACAGGCGCGCACCGCCCCGTTGTAAGCGGTGATTTGGGCCGTGGTCAGCGTGGCTTGCAGCCCACTCAGCACCTGTTTAGCTTCCGCCAGGGTCAGACCCAGCGTCGCCGGGGTGAGATCCGCGCGCTCCAGGCAGGTGAGTTCGGTCACCCGAGCCGGCGTGCCATCCTCTGGTTCAAGTGTCACCTGTACCGTCAGTTTCACCCTTCTTCTCCTCGCCTAAACCTCGCTCCGCTGCCGCGCCTGCCGCATACTCATGCAACAGACGGTTGATCGCCCGGCGGTCGAAGTGTTCCCAGGTGGCCCAATAACGCAGTTCATGTAGGTCGGCTAGCGGTCGAGACGGCGATTGCGATGTTCCTACTGGATCTGGCGCAGGCGCAGCGCTCGCTCCACACCCGTCGGGCCTATGCGAGTGATTTGGCCCAGTTCGCGGCGACCAGCCCCGGCCCCCTGACGGGCATCACCCCCACGCTCCTGCGCGCCTTCTTTCTGACGCTGGAAACACGCCAACCCACGACGCGGGCGCGCCAGCAGGCCACGCTAGCGAGTTTCTTCGCCTGGGCGTATCGGCAGGACCTGCTGGCCCACAACCCGATGACGCAGATCCAGCGCGTTCAACCGGCGGTGCCGCTGCCGCGTGCGATCGCGCGCCCCCAGGTCGAAGCCATCTGCGCGGCGATTCCCCGTGCGGATCAACGGGATCGCGTGCTGTTTCGCTTGCTGGTCGAGACCGGGCTGCGGATCGGAGAGGCGTTGGGCCTGGAGGTCGGCGCTGTCGATCGCACGCGGGACGATGAACATTTACGGGTCTTGGGGCAGGGGGGCCGGTGGCGGACGGTCCTGCTGGATGCTCGGGACCTGGTCCGCCAGATACGCCGCTATCGGCAGTACACCGGCTATCGCCACGGCCCGCTCTTCCGCGCGGTCAAGAACGGAGGGGCGGCGGGATTGCGCTACCAATCGGTGCAAGAACGCTGGGCCGGCTACTGCGCTGCAGCCGGCGGGCGCTGTAGCTTGCACCAACTGCGGCATACGCATGCGACCGAGTTGGTCAATGATGGGATCAGTTTAGCCACGATTCGCAAGCGGTTAGGCCACCAACGGATGGAGACCACGTTGCGCTATGC
>JALYUO010000172.1 GCA_030853735.1 Chloroflexota bacterium | reverse complement strand
AGTTGCTGCATTATCACGTACCTCCGGCGCGCTGGGTGCCGCCCAAACAACGCGGACGACCCAGTCAAGCGACGCAAGAACTAATTAGGCGGTGGGCGGCATGACCACGCTTGAGTGCCGACCTACCTGGTAAGCCGTCGTGTCGCCGGGTAGATCAAATTGGCTAACCTGACCGGCGGTTGTAATACGCCCAATCTTAGCGTTAGTAGGTTCGCTAAACCATAGCGCACCATCCGACCCACTCGCAATAGAACGCAACGGCGTTTTGGACACATACTCAACAAACATCTGACTGTAGAGGTCAAACGAGGCTAATTTATCGGCGTTATATTCGGTGAACCAGAGCTTACCGTTACTGGTGGGATCATAGCCAATACCGGCCGGGCCGCTCCCGGCTGTCGGCACGGAGTACTCAGTCACGGTGCTGCCGGTCATACCACTGACAAAGCCGATCTTGTTGCCGGCAAACTCGGTAAACCAAAGCGAGTCGCCGGCGCGCGTGATTGCACGGGGGCTGCTGTTCGCAGTGGGAATAGGATACTCCGTCACCACATTGCCGGTTGAAAGAAACCCGATGCGATTGCCGGTTGTTTCGGTAAACCAGTAGCGACTATACGCCGGATCGTACACGATGTCATGGGGGCCACTGCCGGGGTTGGGCAGGGCAACTTCGGTGATGGTCGTACCGTTCAGCAGCCCAATACGATTGCCGTCTTCTTCGGTGAAGACCCCACCGGTAATACCCGTCGGATGGCTGTTCGCAGTGGGGATAGGGTACTCCGTAATTGCGCCGTCACGATCAATCCTGCCGATTTTGTTGCCGTCCCGTTCCGTGAACCAGCAACCATCATAGTCGCAGCTCAGGCCATAGGGGCCACTATTGGCGGTCGGCACAGCAAACTCCGTGATCGTCTGGTCTGCGTTGATGCGTCCGATACGGTTCCCGCTGTACTCAGTAAACCAAACCCCATTGTAGGGATCGGTCGCTACTGTTTGCGGGCCACTGTTGGCGTGCGGCAGGACAAAGAAATATTCGTTACCTTCCTGATACTCCCGAATACGGTTGTTACTGTATTCGGTATAGTAGGAGAAGCCACTACTGGTGACGGCAATACTGTCCGGCTGTTTGCTGGGCAGCCCATATTCAGTGATGGTGAGGTTCGGCGTGGCGGGGCGGCGCGGCGATAGCGCGCCGGCGGGCACGTCGGCGGGTAGCACACCGCCGGCGGCGGCGCTGTTGTGGGTTGCGCCGGCGACCAGCGCGACGATCAGCGCGACCAGTATCAGGAACAGCGCACGCCAGGAGCGGAGACGGCGGGGCATCGGTAGCCTTTCTTGGGGAACCCAATGGGCAAGGGTAGGACTATGCGCCCAGGTGCGTACAGAGCGGTAGAACGCACGCTCTATTATAGCAGACGAACGCTGCCGCTATATAGTTCCACGCTACTCTGCACAGTCAAGGCCCGGCGGATGGCGCGGCCCCAGCGGGGGCTATGCCGTCAAGCGTCGCGGCGATTTGCGCGGCGAGATCGTCGAGGTCGAACGGCTTGGCGATCCAGCCTTGCGCGTGGAAGCTCTGCGCTTTTTGCGCGATGCGCCGGTCGGCAGAGACCACCAGCACCGGGATGCGCGCCGTCGGGGCGTGGACGCGCAGCAGGTGGCCGATTTCGCTGCCGTCCATGCCAGGCAGCATCAAGTCAAGCACGATTAGATCGGGCGGCTGTTGCTCCATCAGCCGGCCCACCATGCGAGCGTTGGCGGCCACACTGACCCCATAGCCGCGCGCCGTCAGGTCGGCTACCAACAGATCGCTGATGAAAAAGTCGTCGTCTATCACCAGGATGTGCCGCCCCTTGTGCCGATTCTCCATCGGATCGTCCCAGTCTCGCGCCCCCAGCCGATCAAAAAGTTGCCCCCCGGTCGGCGGAGGGCAACGCATCGTTATGTAAACAAACGGATCAGGCACCCGCCTGCTACGACCACCGCTACGGCTTGGCGAGCGCGTCAGCCAGTTGGACAAAGGTCCGTACCGCCGCGCCGCTTGCGCCTTTGGCTTGGTAGGGCAAATCGCGCTCGGTCCAGGCGGTGCCGGCGATGTCCAGGTGGACCCACGGCGTATCTTCGACAAACTGTTGCAGGAACAGCGCGGCGGTGATCGTGCCCGCCCCACGCCCACCAGTGTTCGCTATATCGGCGATGTTGCTCTTGATCTGCTCCATATATTCGGGGAACAGGGGCAGCTGCCAGGTCCGTTCGCCGGCCGCCTGGGCTGCGGTCAGCACCTGATCGACCCAGCTTTGCGGCGCACCCAGCGCGCCGGAGGCGACATGGCCGAGCGCAACCACCACTGCGCCGGTCAGTGTGGCGACATCCACCAGTTGCGTTGCGCCGCGCTTGCGCGCCAAATCCAGAATGTCGGCCAACACCATGCGGCCTTCGGCATCGGTGTTGAGGATCTCGATGGTCTTGCCGTTGGCGGCGCGCACCACATCGCCGGGCTTATTGGCCGTGCCACTGGGCATATTTTCGACAAAGCCGACGATGCCCATGACGTTGCTCTGCGGCTTCACTGCGGCAATCGCGCGCATGGCCCCGACCACCGCCGCGCTGCCGCCCATGTCATATTTCATGTAGTGCATATTCTCGCCCGACTTGAGCGAAATGCCGCCGCTATCGAAAGTCACCCCTTTGCCGACCAGGGCCAGGGTCTCCTTGCTGCTGCGGTTGCCGCGATAGCTGAGGATGACCACGCGCGCCGGCCACTGGCTGCCCAGCGCCACGCTCAACAGCGAGTGCATCCCGGCTTTGTCCAGCGCCTTCTCATCCAACACTTCGCAGTCGAGGCCCACCGCTTTCGCCATCGCCTGCACGCGCTCGGCGGCGACCAAGGGCGTGAGGATGTTGGCCGGCTCCTCGGCCAGGCTGCGCGCGAAGTTGACTCCCGCCGCCACCTGTTCGCCGCGCTCCAGCCCTTGCTCGGCGGCGCGCTTGTCGCCTTTGGCCGCGACCACGATGATCTCGGTCAGCCTTCGCGCTTCGCGCTCTTGCGTGCGGTAGAGATCCGCTTCCACCGGCCCGGTCAGCGCGCCGTCAGTCACGGCTTCGGCCAGTTGGGCCATGCTCAGGCCGGGCGCGGTCAGCGCGAAGGCCACGCGC
>JALYUO010000144.1 GCA_030853735.1 Chloroflexota bacterium | reverse complement strand
GGGGGCCCCGCCAGCCACCGTCCCGCCGCCGGCGGCGCGCGCTTGCGACGTGATCACGTCTGCAGGGGGCGGCGCGGCCGCGCCTGGCCCGCCGGTGGCCGGTTCCCCAGCGGGGGGGTTGGGGTCCGACTGCTCCTGCGTGATGCGCTCGGTGTTCGGCAACCCGCCGGCGCGCAGGCCCGCCGGGGCGGGGCCACCGGACCGCAGACTGTCCAGATAGCCGGGAATATCATCCGTGGTTAACCGCCCGGCCAGTAATTGCTGGATCACTTGCGCGCGGACAGGCGGCGCGTCAATAGTTACCAGGGTGGCGACGGCGCGCAAGGAGTCCGGTTTGCGCGTGATGAATGCCTGTACATCGGCGGGGGCGCGGGCGAGGCGCACCCGATTTTGCACATACCCCTTCCCTTTACCGACCGCCCCGGCCACCTGCTCATAGGTATACTCCAGCTTCGTTAACATGAGGTTGAAGGTCATCCCTTCTTCCAGGGGCGTGAGATCCTCGCGCTGGATGTTTTCCGTCAGCGCAACTTCCAGCATATCTTCATCGGTGAGCGGTTGGACCATGACTGGGATCGTCGCGAGGCCGGCGGCCTGAGCGGCATCCCGCCGGCGATGGCCCCACGCCAGTTGATAGCGCCCGCGCGTCGTTGGATGGGGTCGGGCCACCAGCACCCCCTGAAACCCCTGGGTCTGGATGACGGTTGCGAGTTCTTGAATCCCGGCGGGATCGATCCGCAGGCGGGGCTGATAGGGGTTATCCTCCAGGTCCGTGGGGACCAGCGCGCTGACCGGCGTATGGGCCGCGGTCGCGGTCGCGAACAGATCGCTTTCCCGGCTCGGCGCGGCGGAGCGGGTAAGGAAGCCGACATCCGGAGTGGCACGTTTGTTGGCAGCCATGCAGGTCTCCTAAACCGTCAGCGCGTCGGCTAGTTCGGCAGCCGCCGGCAAGCGATTCGCGAGCGGCCGGTCGCCGACCGCGAGCAGTAATTCGCGCAGCAGGGATCGGTATTGCTTGGTGTGAGGACTTTGCGGGCGTTTGTGCGCCATGATGCTGCGGGCATTCGCCACGTTTTTGAACTCGGTACTACGGCTGATGCTGCTCTGGAACAAGCGGATTTGCTGCCCCGCAAAGGCCGCAGCCACCACCGCCCGCATATCCAGATCGGCCTGCACCGCCTGGACCATCATTGGCACCACTCCGGCGACCTGGAGATGTTTATTGATCTTACGCGCTTCTTCGATCCGATCCCACAGTAGGCTGATCCCGCGCGCACTCAACATTTCGAGTTGCGTTGGGATGACGACGAAATCGGTGGCGATCAAGGCATTGGCGAGCAGGGAGCCGAGATGGGGGGCGGTATCAATCAAGACATAATCATACTGCGGTGTGATCCGCTCCAGCACTTTTTGCAGACAGGTGCCCCAGGTCGGCAGTTGCATCAGGTCACGATCCGCGCCACTGGCGATGATATTGATCGGGGCCAGATCGGGACCAAACGCTGTGTGCTGGATTAGCTGATCCAGATCCACCTTGTCTTCATCAAAGAAGGCGTTGTAGATCGTATAGTCACACTGATCGGGGTTGATTCCCAAACTGAACGTCGCATGGCCCTGCGGATCCAGGTCCACGACCAGCACACGGGCACCCAGTCCGTGCAGCAAGACCGCCAGATTGACGGTGAGGGTCGTTTTTCCAACGCCGCCTTTCTGGTTCGTGAACACAATAATGCGCGCGCGGGTGTCGGGATTTGGGCCTTCTTGTAGTAGCCGTTGGAGGGCGAGCGCATCGGCAAGTTTAATGCGGTTATGGCCGCCCTCCGTGGGCACGGTCGCCAGCAGCCCCTTCTCAATATAGGTGTTGACGGTTTGCCGGGTCAACCCGACTAACTGCGCGACCTGGGTGGTACTTAACAGCACATCGTCGGCGTGCATCATCAATGTCTCCTGCCGGTTCGGGATCGTTGGCCACTAACGGATCTGCCGCTATTATAGCGTAGATTGTGCTAAATTGTCAATAGATCACGGTATAAATGCTAAAACCTGATCAAGCTACCAGATTATTTAACAAAATCGTCAACAGCCCGCTCATCGCTGGGCAGCACCTGGAGGGGGAGAGGATCGTGGCACATTCCAGCCGCTGGTCGGCACGGCAGCGGATCGTGCGGGGCAGCGCCCGTGGATCGGCCACCGTTGTGCCAATGGTCGGTGGTCGGTGCGTTGCGCTAACGCACCTCGCTAGCGCGGCGCGGGTACCTGGCCTTACCGGGTGATGGGGGCGTACAACAGGCACGTTGCGCTAACGTACCTCGCTAGCGCGGCGGGGTATCCTTGTCCCCGGCGCGGTGAGCGCTAATGCGCCATAACGTATTGCGCGCCATATGCTTGCGGTGGAGCCAATGTCCGCAAAAGAGGGGCTCAGATGGTTAGAAACGTATTTCGCGAAATACGTTTCCGCCTGCCCCATTGGGGTAGGCACCTAGTTTAGTTGACATAACTATAAAGGACATTTCCTCTAATAGCAAGCGCACGACGCTAATCTTGCACCTCTAGCGTGCCGTGCTGCGTGAGCGGAGGCTGCTCTCGCTCCTGCACAACTCCCAGTATGACCACCGAATGCGGCTGGGCCCGGTCGGGGGCCAGCCGCGTGCGGGCAACCGCAGCAGCGGGGGTCCGTTACGGCGAGGGAGCGCATTTTACTGCTTGTGACTTGGGGAACTCCACTGACGAGGTGCAACGTATTTCGCGAAATACGTTGGGACACAACTGCGGTCCTAAAAAGAGGGTCTGCTATAAGCACAAACGTATTTCGCGAAATACGTTTGTGCTTACCGTATTGGTATGGTTACCCATCTTACTTGACATAAATATAAGAATTGATAATGAGCAACTCCGTTCCTCTGGTTGCTCGATGGGCGCGCACATCGGTTCTGGAATCTCAGATAGCTAGACTGGGGCGGCCCTCCCTACGAGAGACGCGATGGGGAAGGACGGCGAATGGGGCAGGGCGCAGGGAACCCTATTCCCCGATCCACCACAACGCTGTGCAAGCCTTGGTGGGCGTGTGCTGCCGCGACATTCACGACGCGTAGTTTTTGCTCACACCAACCACAAGGGCGGCGTAGGCAATCTCGGGGACGGTCTGTGCGAGTTCTACCGGGCTCTTCGTATGCAGTGCCTTCCTGCAAGGGGGCGGCATCAGGGCGGCCAGCGATCTACCATGCGGCACACGATAACAGCGTATTGTACCGGGTCCTTGCTGTCGTCCCAGGGCGCATAGCGGTGGTGCTGGCGCTCGGTGTCGTCAGCCCCCAACCGCCCATAATAGAGGTCGCAGATCACGGCGCACCAGCCCACGATGCCGGCTACGCGCAAGGCATCGCGGCCGCAGCCCGCGTAGCGCGTGTAGCCGGAGATTGTACGGATATTGCCGATGCTGTGGGTGATGCGGGCTACGCCCTGAGTACCAGCGCGGCGCTTCTGGATAAAGAAGGCCAGGGCTGGCAATCCCCGGCCTCCAGGCCACCCTGTCCCCGCGCCCGCCTATTTATGATTCTCTTATAGGGATCGCGCCTTTCTTTATGTCCTGCTTATACCGCCCGCTGTATACTGAAACACAGGCCCGCGGACGTTGACGGAGATCACGCACCACGCAGAAGGAGTGCCACCTGCCCCCGGATTTCTCCGGCGCAGGAGAGGCTACCCTGACCGCGATCGGGGGTGGCTCGGTGACGGCCGCCGTTCAACGTCTGGCGGGAACGGTACAAACCCCGACGAGCGTAATGGTCGGCCGTGCCGACCGGAGCAGCGCCTGCGCTGGGACGACCGTCCTGGCCTTGCGGCGGTCGCTCCGGTGCAGCCTATAGCCGAGGGCGGGGCAACCGGGCGCAAAGCCATCGGATCCGGGAGGAGGCACGGGTATGGCGATAGTACAACGCATTGGGTGTGATTGGTGTCAGGGGCAAAATCTGCCGGAGGCGCTCTCCTGTTGGGCGTGCGGTGCCCCGTTGAACATCCGCAACCTGGTTAGCGAATCAGGGTGGAAGGAGGCCCCGCGCCTCAAGGATATGACCCAGATCCACTTTGGCTGCAGCACCTGCCAAGTGGAAGGCGAGATCGTCCCCGTCGCCGAGGTTACCCTGGCCGCGGGGGATGGGGTCTATTTCGAGCACCATACGCTACTCTGGCTGGACCACCAGATTACGTTGGCCGCCTTGCCCCTCAAAGGGATGTTCAAGCGTTTGATGGCCGGGATGCCGGTGATTGTGACGACCGCTGAGGGACCGGGCCGCGTGGCGTTCAGCAAGGACGATACTGGGGAGTTGGTGGTGTTGCCGTTGCATCCGGGGATGGTGCTAGACGTGCGGGAACACGCTTTTCTGGTCGCGAGCCATCATATTCAATATTCCTATAGCCGCCTCAACGGGCTGGCGAGCTTCGCCCAGGGCGGGACCGGGATGTACGTTGATCGCTTCGTCACCGGCAGCGAAACGGGCCTGCTGATCCTGCACGGCTACGGCAACATCTTTGAGCGCACGCTCGCGCCCGACGAACTGCTGCTGTTGGAACCGGGGGCCTTCCTGTATAAAGATGCGAGCGTGCGCCTCACGTCCCACCTGCGGCAGATCGGAACGGGCTGGTTCGGCACTCGCTCACTGTGGTTTACGGAACTCATCGGCCCCGGCCGGGTCGGCATCCAATCCATGTATGTGCATCATGGAACCTAAGCCGCAGGCGGGGCGGCAGTACCCGCGCGCGACCTTGACCTGGTGGCGGCTGGCTTTCCGCAGGGGTCGCGGGAGCCGCGCGACCCGCCACCCGGCCCGGCCTCCATGCCGTGTCCGGCGGGAGCCCTTTGCTGCTCGCCAGGGTGGCCTTCTCCTGGCGGGTGCCGCGTTCCCTGCTCGCTAGGGGTGGCCCACGCACGCGCTATGGCGCAAACTGCCGCCGCGCTAGTGCCCGCGTTGGGGCGCGCTCCCCCGCCCCAGCAACCCGGACGGCCGGCCCCCGCTATGCACCCCGCGCCCCCGGCTGCGGTGCTGCTCCCACCGCTCCACAACCCCTATAGCGCGGCGGTCATCGGCAATCATCGCACGGAACTGGAGGGATCGCGTCCACCGGGCGGCCAACGTGACCCAAGCGCTGCGGCTGTACGCCGCCCGTGGGTACGACGCGGCGGCCTTTGTGGCCCGGCTGCACCCAGCGCAGGCGCGGGTCCGCCTGTATCAGGGCAAACAGGGCAGCGGCAGTATTGGCAACAAAATGGGCTATTACTTCGCGGCGCGGGCCGATCTGTGTGGGCCCGCGCACGAAGCGCCGTCGTGACGGGGGATCCGCCCGGTCGCGCCTCCGCCGGCCCCCTGACCCGGCCGACCAGCCGGCGCCGGGCAACCGCTGTCCCCGGTCGCAGTGCCCGGTTTTATTGGTTGATTCCATTGAACAGGGCACTCAGCACGAGCCCAAAGGCCAGTCCGAGCGCCACCCCCACTCCCAGGCCAAGGAGGAAATGGCCGATGAGGAGGCCACTCAGTGCTCCGATCCCGGTCCCGGCGACTACCCCAAAGGCGAGTGCTTGCTTATCGAGGGGGCGTTTCATACGATCCTCCGCTCCTTTCCGCCCCCAGCACCCGTGAGGGGTCTCTACGGGGTGGGGTTGCCCCGCCAGTCTGACCGGGCGACAAAAACTATCGGACGGACCCGATCACCCCTTGCGTGATTGGCTCCGCCCGTCTGAGGTCTAGTATCCCACCGCGCCGACAGAGCCGGTACAGCAGGAGGACAGAATTGGATAAGAATCGGACGGGGCTGCCGCGCCGGAATCCCCTGCGAGCCGTTGGTGGGTGGCCTGTGGGGGTCCGCTACGGGGTGGCCGCCGCGCCAGGGTCCCTGGCCCAGTGTCGGCCTCCGCTGGACCGACCGTGCGGCCTGGTAGCCGGCCCGTAGCCGGCCCGCCGGGTATGCGGCCTATTACTACGCGGCCCTGGCCGGCGCAGGCGCGGGGCGGGACCCGGCCACAGGGCGCGGGAACCCACGCTGCGGACAGCAGCCCTGAGTCGCCGGCCCCTACCCCCCAACATTTGTGGGATTTCCGCCCTTTGCGCCGCGCGTCCACCCCCTACTCTTGACAGGTTGTGGCATTTCGGAGTATGATAACGCCACATTCAAGTGCATACAAGGAGAAGCGGGCATGGCGATCGCAACGGAACTGCTCACGACCACGGAAGCGGCGCGGCGCATGGGCGTGAATGACGAGACGGTGCGGCGCTATATCAAAGACGGTACCCTGCCGGCCCTGACCACGGCCGGCGGCCACTACCGGTTGCGTCCGGCCGACATCACCGCCTATCTGACCGGCCAGGGCTTGACGGCGGCCAGCGGCCCGGTCGCCATTGCCGTGGTGCATCACGCCGGCGGGGTCGGCAAGACCACCACCGCGCTCAACCTCGGCCATAGTCTGGCGCGCGCCGGGCGGCGGGTGCTGTTGGTAGACCTCGACCCCCAAGCCGATCTCTCGGAACGCCTCGACCAGGTACCGGGTACCCCTAGCTTGGCCGCCGTGTTGCTGGGCAAGGTCACCGGGCCCCCAGCGGTGGTAACCTGCCGCTGGCCCAATACCGACACCACCCTGGACCTCATTCCCGGCGCGTTGGAGGAGATGGCGGATGTGGAGATGCTGTTAGGCGCGGTGCAGATGCGCGAACAGCGCCTGGCGCGCGCTCTGGCCCCGCTGCAAAAACTCTATGATGTGATCCTGTTCGATTGTCCGCCCAGCCTCTCGCTGCTCACAACCAACGCGTTCTGGGCGGCGGACCAAGCGTTAGTGCCGCTGCAGGCCCAGGATAAAGCCTTGCGCCAGTTGCCCAAGATCCTCAACAGCATCAGCCAAGTGCAGCAATTTCGCGACGGCCCGCCGGCGCTGCTCGGCGTGTTGCTTACCATGACCGCGCCCAACCGGATGAGCCGAGAAGTCGAACAAGGGTTGCGCGAAGCCTACGGCGACCAGGTATTTGATGTGACCATCCCGCAACGCACCCGCATGGCGGAAGATGCGCGCTGGGCCGCGCCGGTGGCCCTGTTCGCACCCAAAGATGGGGCCGAGGCGTATCACGCCCTGGCCCAGGAGGTGATCCAACGTGCCCGCGCATAAACCTCTCGCCCCGGTCCAGGCCGTGCCGATCCGGGCGGCCGTCAGCGTACTGGCCCCCACCGGCCCGGCGCGCCTGGAGAATGCCCGCCATGTGCCGCTGACCGACATTGATCTCAATCCGCAGCAGGCCCGTCAGCAATTCAGTGAAGACGCCCTGGACGAACTGGCCGAGTCCATCCGCCAGCATGGGGTGTTACAGCCCATCCTGGTCCGCCCGCGCGGCCAGCGCTGGGAGATTGTCGCCGGCGAACGCCGCTACCGGGCGGCCCTGCTGGCCGGCCTCGATACCATTCCCGCGATCTTACGCGACGACCTGGACACCGCCGATGCCCTACTGGTCACGGCCCTAGAAAACCTACAGCGCGAAGACCTCGGTGCGGCCGACGAAGCGCGTCAGTATCAGCGCTTATTAGACAGTACGGGCCTCAGCCAGGTGAAACTCGGGGAGCTGCTGGGCATCAATTCCAACCGCATCTCGCGCTTGGTGCGCCTGCTCACCCAGGCTCCGGCCCTGCTGGATCGCATTGATGCAGGGCAGATCACGCTGCGGGCGGCGCTGGATCACATCGCTGAACACGTTGAACTGGATCGCGGTGAACAGATTACTACCGCCGATACTAACATGACCAGTGCGGACAGACCTTGTCACGGTGACAAGATTACTATTAACGGTAGTAATATGGTACGCGAGGATACTCCGCCGGAGCGGGTTCCCCGGGCCGATCTCTGGGATGCACGGACTGTTGCTGCGGTGCCGTCTGCCTTTCGTCCGGTGCAACGCTTCGCCCGCGCTGTGGATCGCCTGCAACTAACCGATGTTCCGGCTGCGGCGCGCCTGGATTTGGCGACCCAGTTGGAAGAAGCGGCGCAGAAAGCCACGCGGGCCGCCCGCGTCTTGCGGCAAGCGGTCGCGGGTTCCCGTTCGTGACGGGCGACTTCTCGGCACCGCCTCGCTCCCCCTTTGAGGACATCCGTCACGCGACCGACGCCGGGGCGGACTTCTGGTGGGGCCGCGAACTTGCTGATCTCTTAGGCTATGACAGTTGGCGCAACTTCCGCTCCGCCGTGGATCGCGCCCGGCTGGCCTGTGCCAACACCGGCTATCCGCCCGTCGACCATTTTGTGGATCAGCACCGCATGGTTGCGATTGGCTCCGGGGCCACGCGCCGGGTGGCTGATGTGCAACTCTCACGCTACGCCTGCTATCTCACGGTGCAGAACGGCGACAGCGCCAAATCCGCCGTGGCGCTCGGTCAGAGCTACTTCGCCACGCGCACCGAAGAAGCCGAAGCGGCGGCCGCCCTGGCCGGCGAAACGGAACCCCAGCGCCGCTTGCGGCTCCGCAAAGACATCGCGCGTCATAACCGCACACTCGCTACGACCGCCCGGGCGGCCGGAGTTCTGCAGCCGAGCGACTTTGCCATTTTCCAGGACCATGGCTATATGGGCCTCTATCACGGGGAGCGCACCCGCGACATCGCCGCCCGCAAAGGCTTGGTGCCCGGCCAGCACATCCTGGATCATATGGGCGCGGCGGAACTGGCCGCCAATATGTTCCGCATCACCCAGACCGAGGCCAAACTCCGGCACGAAGGTATTACCGACAAGGCGGCGGCCAACGCGGCCGCCGAACACGTCGGCAGCCGGGTGCGCCAATTCATGATCGAAGAAAGCGGCACCGCCCCGGAAGACTTGCCGACCCCCGCCGAGAGCATCCAGGAAGTGGCGCAGGCCGAACGGAAACGGCTGGCGCGCGGGCCGCAACGGGGGATGTTCGACGAGGAACCGCACGAATAGGGCACCAATACGGCTCCTGTACGAAACCTCTACCCACTGGTACCCACTTTGTACCAGCCAACCTAATGCGTTGGCGCGTGCAGCCTTGCTACACTAAACGGAACACATTGCCGCAGCACGGGTCGCTGCGGCCCCGGCGCGCTGGCCTCTCGTGACCGCCGGCGCAGCCGCGACAACTCCATAGCGGTGAAAAGGAAAGAATATTGCCATCAAGCAGGTCCATGATCCCGCTGTGGCACCCAACCCTAAAAACCCGCAACCGAATACATCCGCCTCCGCCTCGCGCTACACGGGCCTGCACAGCGCCTATCTTGCCGGCGTGATCTTCGACCACAGCACGGAACTGGGCGCTGCGGCGCACAAAGCGGCCAACGTCACGCAAGCGCACCGGCTCTGGCAGGCCAGTGGGCTAGGGGAAGAGGCGTCCGTGGCCTTGCTACACACAGCACGGCAGCGCGGGCGGACCGCGCAGGGCAAGCAAGGCAGCGGCACATTGCCAACAAGCTGGCCTACTACTTCCGCGGCCTTTCGGATCTGGCCGAGGTGCCGACGGAGTTGGGGACGGAGCGGTAGCGGATCGTGTCTTGCTGGGGTGGGCCCTGCGCCCCCGCGCACGTTGCCCGACGGCCGACCCGGCCCCCGCCGAGCGGAGGAAGCGACGCCCCATGGATGATTCGACCCGGACCCCCACAGCGGCCGCTGCCGTTATTGCCGAACTCGATGCGACGCTGGTGGCCTGGCGGGAGCACGCCATTGCACTCAGTGTGGGTACAGAAGCGGAAGCCCTGGCACGCCGTGCAGTTGCACGCGCCCTTTAGTCACGCCCTGGCCGTGCAACTGCACGGCGTGCCAGAGCCGACGTGGTGGCTGTGTCTGGCCGTCTACTGGGATTCCCTGCGCCCTGCGGCGCAACCCGCGCTGCTCGATCTGTGTTAAGGGAAATTTGAAATGGCGGGAAATGGAACTGCTACTTTGCGTAGTAAAGCGTACCTCGCCCTAGCCTGTGATTTTTAGGAGATTTCGGTGATCCCCAGGCGGTACCCCGGTTAATGACCGCACTTGCGGACAACGATCTGTCTGTACGTTATCGCGCCGCCGCGGTGTTAGGCCAAAGCCGCGCCGACCGCGCCGTAGCCGCCCTGATCAAGGCGTTGGCGGATGATCTGCTCCCGCGCGTGTGAAGGGAATCGCAATTTGGCGGTGAAATGGATCTACTACTTGTCATAGTGTAAGTTGCCGCAAGGACGGCATGAATCTGTACTACTATTCAAGGTAGTAATTTAATTCACGCTGTGCACCGCTCGCGGATCCGGGTGGTTTCAGTTTTGGCCGATGACCAAGTTCTCGCGGGCGGCTTCCACCACCCGGCTGGTGATAACCTGCAAACTGTTGATCTTCATCAGCCGCTCAATTTCGAGCCATAGCCTCTGCAACAGCCGCCAGTTCCCTTCGGTGATACGGATAATCGCTGCGGCCGCTTCGGCATCGGCGAAATCATCCGGGCGTA
>JALYUO010000121.1 GCA_030853735.1 Chloroflexota bacterium | reverse complement strand
TTCAATGGCTCAATCGCCATAACCCATTTTGCAACCCCTCGCGATCCGTTGTGCCTGGGACGGTGCTTGGCGGGGCGGATTTGCGAGAGGCGGGTTGCCGTTGCTCTACTTTACTGCGCTTGGTGTGGTTTGTCAACCCAGTGGCTGCGCTGTTAGGCACGGTTGTGGCCTCCATTGGGCTGCGAGAGGCGCTGCCTGGGGGTGCCACAGCCGCGCCTCTCGCATTTGTCTCGCCCGCTGGTGGGCATTAGGGATCGAGTCGGACTTGGCCCATACCCATCGTGGTTTTGTAACCCACCCCGGCGTAGCGGGCGAACGCGGCCAACGCGGCGAGCGCGGCGGCCTGCGGATCACTCATCTCCACTTCGTAGGTGCAGCTGCCCAGAAAGCCTTTTTGCGTGTGTTTGGGATAGTGCAGCGTGGCGGTGTTGATCTGATGATCGCTCACCAGCACGGCGGCTTCGAGGGCAGTAGTGATGGCGGCTTTGTCCAGCGCCAGCAGCGGCGGCGCATAACGGTTCCACACGCGCACAAGGCTCTCCCAGACGCGCTTAGGCTGGGGCAGCAGCTCGAAGCGTTTGTTGCCGTTGCTGAACGCGGTGGGGCTGGCGAACTGCAACGTCAGGTGCCGGCGGGCAGGCGTGGCGGCTAGCGCCTGCCACGTCGTCACCCCGGCCCAGCCGCTGGGGTCCGCCTCGGCGGTGCTGACGAGGCGATCCACCACAAACTCCGCCGCGTTGAGGCGCACGACCAGCGGTTCGGCGGCCAACAGCCGCGTGCTGAGGCAGCCCCACAGCGCCCCTCCGTCTAGCAGGGTGAAACGCAGGCGCGCCGGCTGGCCCGGTTGCAGCCGGATGCCCTCTCCCTGCACCACCACGCCGCCCAACGGTGATACGGTGAAGGGGCGATACTCCGGCTCGTCGTGCAGCCGCGCCGCCAACACCGGGTCCACCTGCCCGATGAGGTCAAGGAACAGCGCGTGCGCCAAGTGGCCCATCGTCGGTGGCAGCGCAGCCGCATTGGTCGCCCGCAGTTCGAGGACCACTGAGTAGAGGTAGTTGCTCATGTGGTCGGATCCTCCCAATCGAACAGTGCGCCGCCCTGGCTGTCGTTGTGTTGGGCAAAGTATGCCGCTTTTTTCACATTCGGTTCCTCGGCCACCATCAGCGCAGCGGTGCCCAGTACGATCATGTACTCTCTTGTTCCGCTGTCGAAGTCCACCACGAGGGTGCTGGTGAACAGTGCCGTAGTCTTCTTAAGACTGAGCAGTGTCCGTGCGACTGGGCCAACGTTGGGTGCGGCATAAAACACGAAGTATTGTTGGGCCAAGAGATCGTTCAACTCGCCGGAGACTTTACCGCCCGTATCGCGCGCCGGGATCAGGCGAAAGCCGCGTTGGGCGACCGGTTTGTAGAGATACTGATCTTCCCACTCCGCCTGCGTTGCGGTGACATCGCCCAAATGGAGCCAGAGGGTCAGTCGTTGTTCGAGCGGCGCAACCAACGCGCAGCACAAGCGCACGTCCTCGTCTACCCGCCCCTCGATGTGTGTTTTCCACTCAGCGATCTGCCCAGCATCTGCCGACCAACGGGCCTCATAGTTCTGCGCGATGTGGAAGGCAGCATAGCTGTTGTAGATGGCCTCCGCTAAGTAGCGTTGTGGATCATGGACCAGGGTTTGCGGCGGATCAAAGCTGTCGCGGAAATTGAAACGGGCTGCGCTGACATAGTAGGCTTCGATGCTTGCCTGCCGTGTTTGATCAAACTCACTGCGCCTCGTGCGGAGTTTGCGCTCATACACGGGTGCTTCCTCTTCTTCGCCGCCTAATTCTACGTCTGGATTTTTCGTTAGTTTGAGTCCTTGCAGGCTTGCGGGCCCGATGTGGAATGTAGGGGAGTCGGCTTCCTTTTGCATTTGAGCAATGATCGGTTGCATTTTCAGATATTGTCGAATCTTGTTTTCGAGTGTTTTGAACGGTATATTACGCGCAACATCGTATATCTGTTGTACACTCGCCAGCAATGCCTCGGCTTGGGCACGGTCCGCCGTGGCGATTCCTTGCTTGTAGTGGTAGATCGGCAGAAACGTCTCGGCAATCGCGCCGCTGCGAATGTAGCCGTAGAGGCCGTTGCGGGCGGGCAATGCCTGCTGTACCAACGCCGCGAGTTCGCCGCGTTGCAGTTCACTCCCAGCATGGGGCAGCAGATCGGTCAGCAGTTTATCGGGCACCACCGCCCACACGTCGCTGGGCTGGTCGGTGACGGCTTTGCCCAGGACGCGCCCCGCCCGGCCCAGGCGTTGGATAAACTCATCGGCGTAGTTCGCATCATAGAGCAAGAAATCGAGGCTTTGCCGGGTTTTGCCGGGGCGGTCGAAGTTGTAACCAATGTCCACGGTGGGCGTTGCCATCAACAGATCCGCGTTGCGCCCCTTTTTGCGACCTTCTACCCGCTCGGCTCCGGTTAAGCGCCCGGTGCGCGGGTTGCCGTCACCGCCGTAATCTCCGTAAATGAGGTTGATGCGCCACAGCGCGCTGCTGACAAACGCGCCGTGCCGCCCTTCCAGTAGCCATTCCTGCACCAGGGATCGCGCTGTGGCCGTGAGGTCTACCAAACCGGCGGTGGTTTCTTCAGCAGCGTAGAGTCGCAACCGGATCGGAGCCAGCGCAGGAATGCGCGCTAGTCCCGCCGGTTCCGCCTGCGGGTTGACATAATCAATATTGATCGCCCCTTCGCCGGTGGTGAGCCGATCCAGGTATTGTTGCACTTGTGGGTTGGGCGTGGCCGTCAGCAGGCAGACACGGCGCTGCTCCTTGCGGAAGTGGCCCCATTCGCGCAGCAGGGTGAAGAAAAACAGGAAGTTAGCGAACTGCTTGACATTGTAGTAGTGGAACTCATCCACGACCGTGTAATTGAAACGCTCTGTGAAATCGCGAAACAGCACGCGGCGCTCGTGCGGATTGCCTAAGCCATAGAGCGCGTAGTAGAAGATGTCGGGGTTCGTGACCAACACAAAGGGGAAGTCGCCTTCGCTGCGCTGCCCGTCCGAATCGTACAGCACAGAGCCCGGATCACTAAGCATCTTGTTCAAGCTGTCGCCGCTACGCTTCACGTTGTCGCCTTGCGCGATGACGGCCAGCTCGCGGATGCGCGCCGCATCGAGCCGTAAGACGCGATGCGGCAGATCGTTGTTGGCGATGAACGTGCGGATGTCCTCTTCGTGCTGGCGCAGCAGTTCGTTGGTTGGGGCGATAAACAGCACATTAGCCCGGCGTTCGCTGCCGTTCTGCCGATAACTCGCGCCGAGATCGAGCAGGTGCAGCAAGGCAGCCTGGGTTTTGCCGGTGCCGGTATTGTAGCTGTTGACCACGATCTCAGAATCGCGCAACGCTTGGTAGGTGCGCCATTGGTGATAGAGCAGTGCGCGCCGCCCGTTCGGGCTGGGTTCTTTGCCGTTCAGCGCGTCTTGCAGCCGAGCATAGTCGGTGGCTGTGGGGTCGGTCAGCGCTTCGGTGTGCGCGGCGAGGGTTAGTTCAAGCATCTCAGCTTACCCCGTATTCCATGCCGACGGGCAGGCAGATCGACGCACCGGCGTGCTGGAAGCGCCAAAAAGCGCCGCCCATTCGCACATCTTGCAAGACCGGCGCGGGATGGATATTGTAGCTAGAATAGGCCAGCAACCCGCGCGTGTCCGGCAGGTCGGCCCCATTGAGCAGGCCCGTCACCGCTTCATCCACAACCGTCTCTTGCGTCGGGCTGTAGGGTGGCGACCACGCGATGCGGGCTTTGCTCATGAACTTGCCGAGGCGGATGTAGACCGGGGGCAAGACTTCACCCCCGGCGGCAATCCGTCTATCGCGGTCCAGCAAGTAGAACTGGGCACGGCTGTCCAGCCCCAGCATCCGAATCCGCCCGGTTTGCGGAAAGTTCATTGCTTTGACCTTCTCACGGGTTGCGGCAATCGCGTTCTGGGCAAAGCGGTAGTAGTAGCTGTCGGTTTGCCCATTGAACGTGCTGAGAGCCATGCGTAACTGGCTGAAACCGGCGGGAGTCACGTACAGCCCTCGCTCGTTGAGCGGCTCCAAGTCGCGCCGGTAGCGCGGGCCACTGTCGGCCCCCGTCAGCCGGTAGGGAGCCGCGCAGAGGCCCAGCGCATAGGTGAGCGCGTAGTTGCCGATCAGCGGTTCGCTCTCGAACAGCGAACCGATTTCGCGGCTGGCGAAAAAGGTGTGTTCCAGCAGGTGTAAGTCGGCTACATAGATGTGCATAGGGTCGCCTCTACTTGGCTTTCGCATCCAGTTTCGGATAGCTGTCGGTCAGGGTGGTCAGGCGGGCGGCGATCACCGCCGGGTCGGCATAGAGTGCCTGCACGCCGGCCAGTTCGGCCTCTAACTCCGCGTCGCGCAGCAGCACCGGGCGGCGGCTGAATACGCTACCCAGCAAGCGGTCGGTGGCAGCCTTCACGGCCGCATCAATCGCTGCGTCAGCCAACGGGAAGGGCAAATCAATTTCATCCGGGTTGGGAGCCGGCAGTTGCTCCTTCGCGGCTTGCTCGTTGGCGGCGGTCAGCGCCTGCTCAAACAGCAGGTCGTAGACGGTCTGGGTCAGTTCAAGGTTGCTAAACAGTTCGCAATCGCTGAACGCCACGGCGACGATGCGGTTGTCTACCCGGCCCACGCGGCTGCTGATCGCGCCGTAGCGATTGCTCCGCATGATGTTGCCGATCACATACTGCAACTCGATCAGCGTCACGTCTTTGAGCGTTTCGATGTCGAGGAAATGGGTTTGCGGCAGCACATACTCTTCGCTGTTGATGCTGGTGCTGGGTTCATGGGTGAGCGGGTTCCGCATGGTGCCGTTGTCGAAGGTGGCGTTGAAGGTGCGGCGGGCCGATATTTGCGCCACTGGACCCAGCGAAAAGGCATCGTCGGTGAGGACGCGGCTTTTTTGCGCCCCGCCGCCGCCTGCTGCGAAGCCGTAGAGCCAGCAGTCAATGCACTGTTCGCAGGGCGTGTTGGTGTTGAGCATACAAATCTCATACTTGTCGGCATTCTTGCCTTGCGGCTTTTTGAGCAGGCTGTGTTCGCGTAACAGATCGCGCCCCGTGCGCCGCTCGACCGCAGTCTGCTTGCGCTTGCTGATGACGACGCGGCGGATCGGCGTGACGATGCTGCGGCCCGCCGTAACCAGTTCCTTGACTAATCCCTCGCCACTGCCCTCAGTGCGAAAGATCGCCTCCGACTCGGTTTTGCGGACGATGAACAGGCTAACGTAACGACCTCGCGGCAGGTTGCTGTACTGCGGCAGGATGTACTGCGCGTAATCCTCGAATGCGGCCATTAGCTGAATCTCCTTCGCTGTGTGGTAAGGGTTATTCGTTGCTTACGCCGTCCGTGCCTGCGTTGTCGCCGGCTTGCTGGCGGTCGGTTTCTTCGCGGTCCTTTTGCGAGAGCGCGTTGCGGAAATAGATCAGGTAGGCGCTGCGGAACAGCTTTTTGCGTTGCAGCAAGCGGTTCACGTCGCCGCGATGCTCCTGTTTCAGCAGGCCGCTGAAAAACAGGTCCACGTAGTCGGCGATGATATCGCGTTTCAGGTCGCGCTTTGCGTATCCCAGACGGTACTCGGCTTGTGTGATGCGGTTGAGGTGTTCATCAATCTGGTCAATCGCTGCCGCCTGGACGATACCCCGGATCTCCCGGCGCGGCTCACGCTCTAGGTTCTCTAGGATAATGTCGAGTGGCTTGATCAGGGAATTGCGCTTGAACGAGCTACCCATTAGGCGGCGCTGGGCGGCCAGGGTTGCCATCTGTTCCAGCGAGCGCATCTCGTTGTCGCTATTGCTCATGCGTGTGGCTCCTTTACCAGTTGGGCCAGCAAGCCGGCGACGGCTTGGCTCAGGCGGGTAGCTTCGCCTTCCGGCGTGCTGCGGGTGGTGGTGGGGGTCTTGGCCCGCTCTCCGCCGCCGCCGGAGGCATGGACTCGCTCTTCGATGGCCCGGTCGGCCACATGGTAGACAGCCAGCGGATCGTCGCCGGCGGCGGTGACAAACTCCAACAGCAGGTCTTCGTGGTTCTCAAAGCCTTTGCTGTCTTTGCCGGCAAGCGTGTGGGCCAGCCGATCCACCGCCCACAGGCGGCGCACTAGATTTTGCTGGGCGGTGTAGCCGTCGCTGTCGGGCGCTTCGTTGCTCCACGCTGCGTTGCGCCGGGGATACTCGCCAGCCTCATAGGGCTTGTCGCGATAGGTTTCCAGATCGCGGTAGCCGTTGCCGGGCAGCAGCCAGCGCAAGCCCACCGGCGTGCCGTCTACAAAGAAGGATAGCCGGTGTTCGTGCAGATAGGCACTGCTGAACAGCGGGGTAGGCGTGCGCGACAAGACCACCCGGCAGGCGAACAGGTCGGCCACCATCAGCGCGTGTTTGAGCGCGAACAAGAACTGCTTGCGGTAGTTGTCGCCGGGCGCAGTGAGCGGCATGGTGGGCGTGTTGCCCAGCGTGTCGCTGAACTCCGACTGGCCGACCCCGTTCAGCTTCTTGGCGCTGGCTATCAACCGACGGCCGCGACCTTTCATCTGAGTACGCAGCTTCTCATCATACTGCGTATTCCAAGATGTTAGATAGGCTGCTGTGTCGAACAGGAGGCTGCGGTTCTCGGCCGCTGCGTCGGCTTCGCCTTCTTCGCCGGCGGTGTCGGCGCGGCTTTCCAGCCGAATGGTTGTGAAGTGTTGCTTCATCATGTCTAGGTAGGGCGCAGTGAAAAAGGCGAACGGGTAGAGATGCAGATAGAAAGTGGTGTATTTGCCACCGTGTTTGTCGTCGTGTGCGGGCCAAGCCAGTTTTTCGAGGATGAACTGCGCGCGGCAGATCGCACAAATGTTGCGTTTCGGCTCCCGCGACGTGCCGCCTTCTAAGCGGTTGCTGAAAAACTGGACCGCGAAGTTGCTTGGCGCGTTGGCGGCCATCCATTCATCGCTAGGTCGCGGTGCGCTACAGGTGCCGCATTGCTTGTGGTTGTTGCCGATATATTGTTGTAGATTCGCTTTGAAGTCGGGCACCGCTTGCCCCGCGCTCACTTCCAGGTTGTTCTGGAGATAGGTCACGTAGTCGGCGAGATCGGCGCTTTCGAGGGGCGCGGCAGAAGCAGCGCCCACCAACTCAGCGAGGTCGGTCTGGATGCGCTCGAACAGCCCGTCGAAGCTGGGATCGCCGTCTTGGGCGATGAAATGCCCGCGCCGATAGGGATCGATTTGCCCATACAAAGCGCGACTTGCGGCGGGGCTATCAAGCAAGGTGTAGAGGTGGGTCCAGGGATCGCGCCCATGCCGCTTTTTGAGATCGTCTTTCAGATAATCTTCCAGCAAGTTGCGATAGGCTGAGATCAAGTCGCCACGCCGCAGCCGCATTTGCTCCAACGGCACCGGCGCGTCGTCGCCCGCGAGCAACGCCTGGGCGATGGCGCTATAGGGCTGGTTGGCTTTGCCTGCGGCGGCCGTGAGATCGGGACGCAGTTTGCTGATGTAGGTGGCGTGCCATTTATCGCTGAAGCGTTTGTTGACTAGCTTGCTGTACATCACCTCCAAGATGAAGCCGTAACTCGCGCCGCTTTCACGGGCAGCGCTGTTGACTTTGATGCCCGACGGCCCGCCTTTCACAAACTGTGCGATACCACTCATCTTTTTGGCGATCATGTTTTCGGCGATACGGCGGGCCACGGCCCGCGTGTCGTCCGCGGTCCAGGTGAAGGCGGTGCGTTCGCTGACGAGGTAGGCCACGCCTTCGGGATAGTAGAGTAGATCGGCGAAACCTAGCGCTTGGCCGGGTAGATTGTGTCGTTCGCGCAGATAGGCGACCACTTGGTTGTGGATCATGTTGGTGAGCAAGCCGCGATTTTCGCCCAGCCGATGAGTGACCCAGCGCAGGCGGCGGCGCGTGGCGGCTTCCAGGCGGCTCAAAAACTCAGCGCGGGCTTTCGTGTCGCCGAGATCCTGGGCTAGGTCCAGATGGTCTATGCCTTGCAACAGATCACCCAAGCGTTCTAGCCGCTCATAGTCAAGCCGGAAGTCGCAATTGGCGAGGTTGAGATATTCTGTGGGCTTGCCGTCGTGCTGGTGGCTGTGCATCAGGAAGCGGATGTCCTCGACATAGGCTTCCCATTCGGGCCAGAAGTCGCTCACCTGCAAGTAGCGGCATTCGGCGCGGATGTTGTCGGCTGTGGCGATGTCGGCGTAGCGGGCCCGCGAGTCGCGCTTGTTATAGCGTTCGATCTTATTGATGTCATGGATGGTGTAGGCCACCAGCAGCAGTTGTTCCTCGGGTTGTTCGTCGGTCGTCTTGAGATTGAGGATACCGGCGGTCTGCAGTTTGTGCAGCACCGTTATCCCGTCCAGCACATGGGCATAGTAGCTTTGCCCCTGGTGCTTGCCGTTCTGATGGATGTGGCGGTACTCGGTCATCGGGCCGCTCGCCACCGTGCTGAGATACCAGCCCAGCAGGTCGTCGGGGTTGTCGGCCTCGTTGCTCATGCCGATGATGCTCAGGTCTATCGCGTCGGTTTGCGCCATTAGCAGTTCCCTCCTTTCAAAACTAGTGTAGCACAGTCATCTTGTATGAATTCGACCTACTCCTCTGCGCTAGAATAGTGCTGATGGAGTGCGGCGATAGTTTGGCGGAGATCGGCGATCAGTTCGGGAGGGCTGAGGACGTGGCAGTTTTCGCCGTAGGCTAGGAGCAGGCGGCGGCCGGTGAACAGATCCGTGATCTGCGCGCTGACGGTGGCCGATCCGTCGGGGTGGTATTCGACCTGCTGGCCGGGGAAGTTTTCGCTGACCGGGCGGCGACGCGCGATGATCGGGTTGAGATGATAGCGCAGGAGGTAGCGGCGACCGGGTGGGCGGCTGGGTTGGGCGCGCTGGGGCAACCCTTTGGCGCTGCCGGGCACGATGCCGTCAAGGCGCAGTTCCAGTTCTTTGCCCAGAATCAGGTTGTAGACCGGCAGGTAGACATGGCCGGCCTTGTAGATGAGCGGGCGGGGTTCGACGGTGTGAACCCGTTCGAGGCCGTCGTTGCTGCTACAGTAGCGGATCTCTAGCTGTTGGCCGCTGTCGATGGCCCGTTCGATGGCCTGCACGGTGGCCGGATCAGCGGTGCGGTAATCGGTGGTTTCGCGCAGGTTCACCTGATAAGGCCGCCGTTTGCGGCTGAGGTGGGCGCGCTGTTCGGGCGGCAGTTGGTCCATGAGCAGGGTGAGTAGGTCGTGGATTTCGGCGTGATGCAGCATCGTGGTGTCGGCAAAAGCGTCGCGGATAATGCCGAAGGCTAGTAGTTGGCGCTCATTCAGGGCGAGTCCGAAGGGGGAATTGGTCCAACTATAGCGTTGTGTGCGCCGATCATCACAGCGGATCGCGTAGCCGGCACCACGTAAGACTTTGAGATCGGCGTGCCAGTCATCGTGGCGGCGTTTGGCCGCCGCCGGCTCATCGTCCCCCAGCGGTTCGCTGAACCCCGCTGCGGCCAGGATCGTCTGCATTTCGCTGTAGCTGTGGGGTCGGGTATGCAGCTGCGCCAAGATCAGTAGGCGGCGGCGGAAGGCGAGTTCGCTACGGGTGCCACGACGCATGGGACGGCTCCTGAGTGAGTGTTGGAGCCGATCATAGCGCATTGGCAGCGAGTTGTCAAGCGGCTTTCACCTGATTGTGATAGGGGACAGCTAACAGTCGGCAAGGAGGATTTTATGGATGCTACTATTGAAACACCGGAGTATATTCCGATTTCGTACTTGAACGCTTATGCGTATTGCCCGCGCCGCTTCTATTATGAATTTACCCAGGCCGAGATGCTGGTCAACGAACACGTCTTGGGCGGGACGCAACTGCATGAGCGGGTAGACACGCGGGGGCAGAGTGTGCGCGGCGATGCGCTGCAAGTGCGGCGACTGTATCTGTGCGCGCCCCAGCTCGGCGTGGTCGGCTACTGCGATCTGGTGGAGGTGAGCGGCGTGGCGGCGACGGAAGAGGGGACTGCGCCGGATTGGGCGGCGTTGGCGCGCGCTGGGCAGCTCTATCCGGTGGAATACAAGAAAGGCAAGCTGGGGCAATGGGTGAGCGATCATGTGCAGTTGTGTGCCCAGGCGCTGGCGCTCGAAGAAGTGCTGGGCGTGGAGCCGGGTTGC